>CAZMNL010000543.1:0-2782 GCA_964567525.1 uncultured Anaerolineaceae bacterium | reverse complement strand
GGGGGCGAGGTATCGATCTGCGGGCCGCTGTAGGGCGCGCTCGCCCACGCCACCTGGCACAGTTCCACGTTTTCGTTGCCGACCTGCACGTAAGCGCGTCCGGGGATGTTGGGCGGCAGGAAGGCCGCATCCGACCGGCGCAGCAGCTCGCGGCTGTCTTCCATCGTCTCCACGCGCAGGCAGATACGGAACTTCATATTCGCGCGCATCTGGTCGGTGACGGCACCGGCGGGGCGCTGCGTGGCCGTGATCAGCGACACGCCGAGCGCGCGGCCCAGGCGCGTGATGCTGTCCAACTGGGCCTTGAATTCGGGGTTTTCCTTGACCATTTCGGCGAACTCGTCCACGATGATGAACAGGAACGGGAACGGCTCGCGCGTTTCGTGCAGTCCCTTCTGGCGGTAATGCACGATATGCTTGACGTTGGTATCGGCGATCAGCTTGGAGCGCCGGTTGAGTTCCGAGCGCAGCGCGGTGAAGGTGCGCACGCCCGCGTTACCTTGCAGGTTGGTCACGATATCGACCACGTGCGGCAGGTTTATAAACGGGTCAAACGCCGCCCCACCTTTATAGTCCACCAGCACGAAGTTGATCGTGCTGGGGTCATATTTCAGCGCCATACCGACGATCAGCGTCAGCAGCAGCTCGGATTTACCGGAGCCGGTCGTACCGGCGATCATGCCGTGTACGCCGTCGCCGTCAGCGGCGAAGTACAGCGAACGCACCTTGTTACCGGGCATCAGGCCGATGGGCGCGCTCAGCCATTCGGAGTTTTCCGGTTGGCGGCTGCTGCGCCACCATTCCATGATCGGGTATTCTTCGACGGTGGTTACGTCGCTCATTTCCAGCAGGTTGACCGCCCGCGCGAGATCGGCCCCGAAGGTGGTGCGCACGGCCAGCGGCGCGAGCTTGCGCGCGAACTGCTGGTCTGCCGTCACCGCGTCCAATTCGTCGGCGTGCCCGACAAACCGCGTCGTGTTCACCCCCGTCTCGGCGTAGCGGAAACTGACATGCTCCTGCATCTGGTCCACTTCGATCACGGACTCGCATTCGCTGGGGACCAGCGCGCGTTCCGGGACCAGGAACATGATCGCCGCGCCGAGTTTCGGCCCCTGCTGGAGCAGGATCGTCACGGCGGCCTCGGCCTGGACCTGGTTCAACGGCGAGTTTTCGCCCTGCGGGATCAGGCCATCGACCACCACCAGCAAGTGCGGCAGGGTGGGGTCTTCCAGCGAGTCCTTGTCGGCGAGGCGCAGTTGGCGGCGTTCGAGTTCGACCTGCAAATCATCCCAGAAGCGGCGCACTTTTTCGGGGTCGAAACACAACTGGTCGCCGGTCCCCTGGGCGTTGCGCGAGGTATTGGTATGCGGCAGCCAGCGCGCCCAGTCCCATTGGCTCTCGGCGGCGGTTGGGCCGACCACGTACAGCCGCGCGTCGGTGGGCGAATGGAACGCGGTGTAATGTGCCATCATCGCGCGGATAAAATCGTAAGTGGCGGGCGCGTTGCTGCCGGCCACGCCAATCGCGTGCCGCGCCGTGACCGATTTTTCGCCGGGGATGTCTTTGTCGTCCGCAAGGGTGATAGCCTGCAACTCGGCCTTGACGAAGCGCCGCAGCGGGATCGTGATCGGCGCGTGATGCACATAGCGCGAATCGGCTTGCAGCTTCATCGCTTCTTGCAGCATATCGCTGGATTCAACGCTGTCGGTCCCGGTTGAGAGGCTGTAGAGCGCCGTCGAGCGTCGTGTCCCGATCCCTAACCGGATCGTGCCAAAATCACTGTCGCCGATGCGCCGTTCCCACAACCGCAGCCCGTAGCGTTTACTCTCGCGGTCATTGGCAATCTGCACGACAGTCTGCGGGTCCGGGTAGTTGTACATATAAAACGAACGCTGGATATCGTGTGAGGCGGTCATCTCCTTGCGCAGTTCGGCGAGGCGCTGGAGATAGGCGCGGCGTTGTTCGGCGTCCTTGCGGCTGTTTTTGTAAAACGACCAGATCGCCACCGTCGTTGAGGCGACGACCGACATACCCATCGGGATCAGCAGCATCATGCTGCGCCCCTGCCCGCTGGCGCTGACGATCACGTAACCGATGATCGTGATCATCGGCAGCGCGACCTGGATGAGCGACTGCCCGCCGGTCGAATTGGCGGAAGGCGGGCTGGGTATGATGACATCTTCAACCGGCAGTTCCGGCTGGATGCGTGGGGGGCGGTTCGTGAATTCGGGCATTTGTCTGATCTCCGTTGATCAGGGTAGGACGGAAGAGAACACGGGCGACTAGCCGATGATGGTGAGCATATACCAGTCGCGTTTTTGACACAAGTGGCATAGGCGTGCAATCTGCGCGCGCGGTAGGGGCGTGTGCGCGTCGCGGCGGTGATTTTCGCCAGAACGAAATACAGAATAAATGTTACGGATTTCTTCAATACTTTTTAACGGTTAGAAAGGGCTAATTCGCGCGCCTGAGTTGCTCTGAAATCGAAATGCGATCATAATGCGCACTATCTGTCTGCCCGATCAATAAGAAAAAGGGAAGTCCCCGTGAAACGCATCTGCACCGTCTGTCACCGCATGTCTGTTGATGGGAATCTCTGGTGCCTGGAACCCGACTGCCCGGCGGGGAACATGCCCGTCATTTTTGATTACGGCGAATGGTTGGGTGATATCCAGGTCGTCCGGCTGCTGCGTCCCCTGCGCTGCGCGGCGATTTATGAGGCGCTGCGCGGCGAGGAAAAGGTGCTGCTGAAAGTCGCGCATAACGACTGTCAGGACCAACT
>CAZMNL010000542.1:0-2794 GCA_964567525.1 uncultured Anaerolineaceae bacterium | reverse complement strand
TGCGGCCCCGTTCACGGAACAGATACCCTCTGGCAGCCTCTTTTTTCCTTAAAAAGCTCTGTGTCCTCCGTGTACTCTGTGGTGTATCTTTTTGCCCCGAATTTGAAATGCACCCGTGGGGGCAATCTGACAGGCGCGCGGAATGCCCCGCGCAGCGCTCGCCGCTGAATTTGTCCCGCGAATAAACGATAGAGTGCTGTTTGTCGTGCTGGCAGTGTGTCGCTTGTCATTTGACAGAATAAAAACTAGCATGATAAGATTTTTTAAATTTATGGTAAATATAGCGAAAAAGCGGGCTAACGAGTATGCAGCAAACACGACGACACATTCTGGAAATCCTGAAAGAGCGCAAAGAAGCCACCATCGACGAAATCGTTACCGCGTTGAGCGAACGGATCGGTAAGATCACGGCGGTGACGGTGCGCCATCACCTCGAAATCCTGCGCGGGGATGGCCTGGTGGCCGCGCCTGAGGTGCGCCGCCGCAGCAAACCAGGGCGTCCGCAGTACGTTTACACGCTGACCGAACGCGCCGCCGATCATTTCCCGAACAATTACCAGGGGTTGGCCTCCGGCCTGATCGAACAGCTCAAAGATCACCTGCCGCCCCGCAAAGTGACCGAAATCCTCGAAAGTGTGGCCGATGATATGGTCAGCCGCGCGATGGTCCCCGATGGCCCGGTCGAGGTACGGATGGATCATGCCGTTGCGTTCCTGCGCAGTTCCGGTTACAGCGCGTCCTGGCAGAACAACGGCGAAGGACTGCTGATCCAGGTGACGAACTGCCCCTACGAGCAGGTATCCTGCGAGAACCCGGAAGTCTGCACGATGGATCGCCGCCTGATCGAAGGGCTGGTCGGCAAACCGACCACGCGCGTAAGCTGCCAGCTTGAAGACGGGCAGGAATCCTGCATTTACCGGTTAAAAGACAGCAGCGCCTGATCGCAAGCGTTCCGCACATAACCCGGTAAGGGCCGCGTATGGCCCGCATCGCTGTTGTTGTTGCGGCCTGTGCCGGTAAAAAAAACAGCGCGGGCGTGCCCTGTGTCAAGTTTCAGGGCCGCCCGCTGGTGCTGTTTGGTGGGCCGGTTATCCGGCGGGCAGCCAGATCGTGAACGTGCTGCCCTGGCCCAACACGCTCTCCACCGTGATGATCCCCTGGTGGCGCTCCACGATTTCCTTTGCAATCGCCAACCCCAGGCCCTCGCCGCGAATGCCGCTGTCGTGCGTGGCCTCGCTGCGGTAGAAGCGCTCGAAGATGTGCGGCAGCACGTCCGGCGCGATGCCCGTACCCGTATCGCGCACCTGGATCGTCTGGTACTGCCCGCCGGACCACTGCTCAAGCCCGATCTGTACGGTAATGCGCCCGTCGGGGGACGTGTGCTGGATCGCGTTTTCGATCAGCGCGCCCAGCGCCCCGGCGATGTGGGGCGGGGCGATCCTGATCTCCGGCAGCGGCGCGGCCTCGCCCATCGAGAGCATGACGTTCTGCTGGTCGGCGCTGGGGCCGTAACGGATAATCGCCTCGCTGACCAGCCGGTGCAGGCTGACCGGCTCCACCGCCATGTGAACGAGTCCGGCATCCAGCCGCGCCAGCGCGAGCACCGCTTCGACAAGGTACAGCAGGCGCTCGGTTTCGCTTTCCAGCGTGGCGAGATGTGTTTCGTGCTGTTCCGGCGGGGCTTCGCGCAGCAGGTACTGGCGCATTTTGATATTGGTCACGGGGGTGCGCATCTGGGCGGCGGCGTCGCTGACGAACTGCGTGTTGAAGTCTTCAGCAGGTGGGCGGTGATTTACGCCGGACAGCGCCAGCACGTAGCCCGCGAGCGCGTTTTCGCTGTCGAACGCGGGCGTGATGCTGATCGCCAGGTGCAGCTCGCGTGAGTCGTGGAGCGGAAAGCGCGCCTCGCCCTGCCACGCGACCGGCTCGGCGACGGCCTCGGCCATCGCGTGCGTGACAGCCGCGCTGGTGGCGACCGGGGGCCAGCCGAAGGGCAGCGTATCACCGGGGGGCAGCGGCGCAAACAGCCGTTCCCAGGCGGGATTGGCATAGCGCAGCGTTCCATCCGGGCCGACCAGCGCCAGCGCGCTGCCCGCGTTGAGCAGGATCAACTCAAAGCGGTTGCGTTCTTCGGTGGCAGCGGCGGCATGTTCGAGCAGTGTCAGCGAGTCTGCTGTGCCGGGTGCTTCGGACGCCTCGCGGTCGCTATCCCCCCCGGCGATCTCTTGCAGGATGCGCGTTTCGGCGATCAGGCGGGTTTCCAGCGCGGCACGGTCCAGGTACAGGCGCACGCGCTTACGCAGTTCGATCACGTCCGGCGGGGTGGTCAGGTAGTCGTCGGCCCCGGCTTCGAACGCGGCATGTTTATACTGGATCGGTCCCGTGAGGATGAAGGCGGTCTGGGCAAAGCGCGGTTCCTGGATCAGGTTCGTGACCATCGAGAGCGCCTGGGATACTGGCGGGTGCAGCGCCACCAGGCACACCACCGGGGCGTGATCCTCCGACGCGGCGAGCAGGTCCGCCAGCGTGGATACCCAGTGCGCCGGGATGCTGATCTGGTTCAGATGGCTGAGCAGCCATTCGCCTACAGGGGCTTCTTTTTCGAGAATGTATACATCCGGTTGCGCCATTGGTCGTACCTCCCGTGCCGGTTGCCGGGTTATTACTGCTGCGCGATAGTACGCTGGTATGATGTTGAGTATATGCGAATTGGCGCAAAAGAAAAATGCCCCCCTGCGACGGGTGCATTTCAAATTCGGGGCAAAAAGATACACCACAGAGTACACGGAGGACA
>CAZMNL010000541.1:0-2802 GCA_964567525.1 uncultured Anaerolineaceae bacterium | reverse complement strand
CGGGCCTGCTCGTTCTCGGCGACGGCCTCGCCGGCCGTTTTCAGCGATGTCATTTTCTCCTTGATGGCCAGATCCAGCTCTCCAACCCTGCGGATAACCGGCAGCACCTGCTGCTGCTCCGCTTTTCGCGCTTCGCGGCGTTCGGCGGCCCTGGCCGCAGCCTCGGCTGCCAACCGGACGGCAGAGAGGTGCGACGGCAGCGTCTCCCGGCACCCCTGCCACTCTTTCCGGTCCGTCTCCTGGGCGCGGCGCATCGATACCAGAGTGGCATACTCCCCCGCCAGCTCGAGAGCTGCGACGGCGCGACGAAGCCGTTCCTGCTCGGGGGCGAAGGCCTCGGTCCGCTGCTGCAGATCTTCTTTCTGTTGCCGGATCGCGATATCGGCCCGAACCAGGCGTTCGATCTCATCGAGCCAGCTGAGCGCCCGGTTTGCCTGCGCCAGTTGTTCGCTCAAGTCATCGTCCTGATTGATTTTTTGTTCCAGATCCGCGGCCAGCTGCTGTTCCTGCTCTGCGCTGAGAAGGCGCATGCCGGCCAGCTCCGCCTGTACGGTGTCGAGCTTTTTCCGCTCGGCCTGCCGCCGCTCATGGACCCGAACGGAGATACGACTGTAAATCTCGGTGCCGGTAATCTGCTCGAGGATCGGCGCCCGCTCGTCCGGAGCCGCTTGCAAGAACGCGGCGAATCCGCCCTGCGCAAGCATCATGGACCGGGTGAAGCGATCGAAGTCCATGCCGGTTGCCGTCTCGATCTGCTCGGAAACCCCGCGCATGCTGGTCTCGAAAATGGCCCCCGAATCGGCGTCGGCGATTTCGTGACGAGGCGCCTGTAATTCTCCGTCAGGCTTCCGCCGGGCCCGATGCTGACTCCAGTGACAGCGATAACGGCCGGCCTGGGTGGCAAAGGTCACCTCGGCAAAACACTCGCCGGTCTGGCGGGACATGATTTCATTGCCGCTCTTGGTCACCCTGCTGAGTCGCGGGGTCCGCCCGTACAAGGCCAGGCAGATGGCATCGAGGATAGTCGTCTTACCGGAACCGGTCGGGCCGACAATGGCAAAGATCCCATCGACGGTAAATGACGGGTCGCTCAAATCGATCTCCCAGTGCCCGACCAGGGAGTTGAGATTTTTGAATCGAATCTGGAGAATTCGCATCAACTGTCTCGCTCGTCCGCCTCGGGGTCATCCTCCAGCAGGGACCGTACCGCTTCGCGATAGGCGTGACGCAATGATTCCCACTGCTCCCCGGGTACCTCGTTGATCTCGAGACAGCGCGTGAACACCTGGTGGACATCGAGATCGCCAAGCGTCTCCTGGCACGAGTTCTGCTCGAGAACACGGGCGAAGATCCGGTTGTTCTTGATCCGGAGGATCTCCAGACCGGTTCCGGTCACCATCTCGTCCAGCCGCTCGCGCAGGCCGCCGATAATCTCTTCTCCATCATAGACTACTTCCAGCCAGACCTGAGCCCCGGCCGCCGCCAGTTCCTCGATGGTTTCGGTGATTGCTTCCCAGTCTCCGGAAATGCGCTTGAGCTGCTGGAAAACGGGTATCTCTATCGTGCTGATACGGGGCGGCCGCGGAACGTCGGGCGGAGCGAAACGCACCAGGCAGACGCTCTTTTTCCGCCCCGCTTCGCCAAACCCCATGGGCAGCGGGGAGCCGCTGTAGCGCCGCGCTTCACAACCGCCCACCAGCTGCGGAATATGGAGATGGCCAAGGGCCAGATAGTCCAGGGTGTCCGGAAAGATCCCGGCCGGGACATGGGCCAGCGAACCGACGTACAGCTCGCGTACGCCGTCACCCTCGACCGTCTGTCCGCCCGCGGTAAACAGATGCCCCATGCCGACCAGAGGAACGGCTCGCTCCTGCTGGGCCCGGATGGTTTCCGCGCGGCCGGTCACCTCCCGGTAGTGTTCACGGATCCCTTCGACCAGCTTCCGCTCCTTGTCGGCAATGCTCTCCCCGGCGTCAACGGTACGGATCATCCGGTCGCGCAGATAGGGAACGGCACAGACAATCGCCTCCAACGCCCCGTCGTCCGTCGTCAGCAGGAGCACTTCCTCTTCATCATGATTACCGACCGTACCGACGACATGGATATTGAGCGACCGGAGCAGCTCCCTGGGGGCGGTCAGAAATGACGGTGAATCATGATTGCCGGCGATGACCACCACGTGACGACAGACAGAGCCCGCCACTTTACAGAGAAACCGATAGTACAATTGCTGCACGCGATTGCCCGGCGCACTGGTGTCGAACACATCACCGGCAACGAGCAGGACATCGACCTCTTCCCGCTCGATGGTATCGGCGAGCCAGTCGAGAAAGGCCTCGAACTCGGCAAATCGGCTGCGTCCATAGAGACTTCGCCCGAGATGCCAGTCCGAGGTATGAAGCATTGTCAGGTGCCCCTTATCCATCGTCCTCCACCGTTTCCGCATCTGTTTACTGCCGGCATGTTCGTCAACTGTTACCGTCTCGGTCACCGTTCGTCAAGCGATCGCCGTGCTTCGGCCGGCAAGGCTACACGATCTGCCGAGCACGAAATAACCGATCGTCTATCTGCTTTTCCGCTCCGCTTCGGCTTCGGCCTGGAAATCCCCGGGAATCCCGGTCAGATTGGCAAACATGGCAGGATAGTGATGGCGATAGGCGGCAAACATTTCATCGAACGGCAGATCGGCATAACCGCCATGATCGGTGATGTACTGCATATGCCGCCGCCCCTCTTCGTTGTATTCATGAAAGATCGAGTCGTGTTCACCGTCAAAGGCCAACGGTTTGACCTGAAATCGCC
>CAZMNL010000540.1:2372-2806 GCA_964567525.1 uncultured Anaerolineaceae bacterium | reverse complement strand
ACCCCGTCTGCGACGCCCACCGCCACGCCCGAACCGAACCTGGTCGCGCGCGTGACAGGATCGGTGCGCGACAACCCGGCCCTGACCGGCGTGGTGGTGGCAGTGGCCTTGATCCTGCTCGTGCTGCTGATCCTGCTGATCCGCCCGCGTAAGAAGCAGCGCACCGGCACGGACTTCCTGTCGGCCCAGACCGGCTTTTACCAGATGCCGTCAGAGGGCAGCCCGCCGCCCGGCAGCAGCGCCCCCAGCGGCAAGGGCCAACCGGCCACAGTTGCGCCGCCGCCCGCCGCCCCGGACGCCGGGCCAGCAGCAACCGACATGTTCACCGGCACGCTGGTCCCGCCCACTGACCTGATCATCAACCGTTCGCCCGCGATGGGCCGGTTGGGGCAGATGGTCACGATCACGGCGGTCCCGTTCTATATCGGGCGCAG
>CAZMNL010000540.1:0-2362 GCA_964567525.1 uncultured Anaerolineaceae bacterium | reverse complement strand
CCGGATGACGGTCGCCGAGATCGGCAGCGATTCCTATATCGGGCGCAGCGTGGACGATCCCAACAGCCTCAGCCTGGACGAAGATACCAGCGTTTCGCGCCAGCACGCGCAGATCACGTTTGAGAACAACGCCTTCTACCTCACCGATCTGGGCAGCAGCAACGGCACGTATGTCAACGGCAACCGCATCAACCCGCAGACTCCCACCCGGCTGCAAAACGGCGCGACGATCATCTTCGGCAAAAATACCGAGATCACGTTCCGCATGAGGCCAGGGGCGGATATCGAAAAAACCTACGTGGATAACGATCCCGACCGTACCGACTATGTGGACATGAGCGGACAGCGCTAGAAACAAGCGCCGCAGCATGTCAGGGGTTATACTAACCGGGGCGGGCCTGATCGCCCGCCCACAACGGCTCACCTGGACGGCAGCCCGCCCCCCTATACACTCGCGGGAAGGCTCAGGGGCGGGGTGCCGGTTGATCAGTTGGGCAGGGCAGGCTCGCTGTACGGAGGAAACAATCTAATGACGGAGCAACTCGGCTCTCTCGATATCGCAGCCCAGACGGATGTCGGACTGAAACGCACGCGCAACGAGGATTTCTGCGATTACCGTGTGCCTGCGCCCAACACCCCCGATGCTGTGCATGGTGCGTTGTTTATCGTCGCGGACGGTATGGGCGGCATGGGGGGCGGTGATGCCGCCAGCCAGACCGCCGTCAGAACGCTGATCGAGCATTACTACACCGCCGAACGCAGTCCCAGCATTACCAATATGGGCATCTTGAAAGCGGCATTGGACCGCGCCAATGACGCGGTACGCCAGAAAGCGCAAGAGGTCAATCTGCCGCGCATTGGATCGACCGCGTCCGGCGTGGTCCTGATGCCCGACGGCGAAGCCCTGATTTTCAACGTGGGCGATGCGCGCGTGTACCGCATCCGGCAAGGATACATCGAGCAGCTTAGCCACGATCAGAGCGTGCTCCAGCACCAGATCGACGCGGGCGTGATCTCCGAAGAGCAGGCCCGGCAGGCACGCAATGTCAACGTGACCGCCTTCATCGGGCAGGAACAACCGCTGGAAGCCGTCTATCGTCGCGCGCAGGTGCAGACCGGTGACGTGTTCCTGCTGTGTTCCGATGGCCTGTGGGACCTGGTTGAGCCGCACGAGATGCTGCGCATCATCGAGCAGTATCCCGCCGAAGCCGCCGCCCGCCGCCTGATCGAACTGGCACACAAACGCGGCGCACACGACAACGTGACCGTGCTCGTGCTGCGCATTGGCGACAAGCCGCGCCAACAGATCGCGTGGTGGCAGATGGTCGCCGCGCTGATCATCCTGGCGGCGCTGGCGGTGGTGGCCGGGCTGCTGCTGCTGGGCGGTGATGACGGTGACGACGACGACAGCGGCAGCGCAGACACCGGCGGCACATCCACCGCGATAGCGGCGGCAGTGCAGGACACCATCACGCCGACCGAAGAAACCGCCGCAACACGCCCCCCGGCCAGCGACACGCCCAAACCGGACGGTACCACGCAGTCCGCGCTTATCTTTAGTTCGCCTACGCCCACATCAACCCGGACGCTTGTGCCCACCGCGACAGCGACGGATACCGCCACCGCCACCGCGACTCACACGCCCACCCGGACGCCGGAACCAACCGATACCCCCACTGCAACGGCGACGGCGACGGATACCGCGACCGCGACGAATACCGCCACGCGCACGCCCTCACCGACCGCCAGCACAACGCCGGAACCGACCAGCTCCCCGCGCCCGACTAATACCGCGCGGCCCACCAACACGCCCACGCCGGTCACGCCCACCGCGACCCTGAATCCGACGCTGGTCACATTGACGCCGAGCGCCACGCCGACCGCCAGCCATACGCCGACCCAGACTCTCACTCCGTCGCCTACTCCAACACTTTCGCCGGGCGAAATGCGCCTGGTCTTCGCCGAACAGAACGGGGTTACGCTGCTGCAAAGCACGCCGCTGTATATCATGGTCCAGTTTGGCAGCGAACCACTGGCAATCATCAAGGAACTGGCGCTTGCGCCGGGTACGAGAGTGCAACTGCGGCCCGGCGAGCCGCGCGCTCACCCGACCGAACCCGGCCTGATGCTGCGCGAAGTCCTGGTCTTTGGCGCGCTGAATCGCGCTACCAAAGGCTGGATCGATGTGCAGGCGGTCGAGTCGGGCGTGCCGGTCGTGCCGTATGTCGTCGCGCTGGAGAGCGGGGCCAATGTGCGCTTCGGTGACAGCACCGCTTACGCGACGACCGCCTTCCTGCGGCCCGGCGAGATCGCGCGCATCATTGGCGTGCGATTGCAGCCAAACGGTTGGTATCGCATCGAG
>CAZMNL010000539.1:0-2818 GCA_964567525.1 uncultured Anaerolineaceae bacterium | reverse complement strand
TGGAGGTGGATGACGCCCTTCCGGGCGGTATGGCCGACCTGTAGCCCGGTCCATTCAGGGCCGGGCGAGGCTTTTCGCTAATCGCTGTTTTCAGACGAGGAGAATCCGCATCGTGGAACCCTATAACCCTTCCAGCCCTGGATGTTTAATGTTTGTGTTTCTGCTCGCTTTTGCCGGTATATTGGGCCTTATGATCGTGCCTGTGCAGAGCAACATTGAAACCGGATCGAGCGCTGAACCGGCGGAGAGTGTCGAAATGATTTCGTCGGACGCCAACGCCGATGTGACCTACGTGCGCGCGGTGCAGACCGGCGCGGAAACCTGGACCTTTTACGTGACTGTCGCGCATCCCGACACCGGCTGGGACGACTACGCCGACGGCTGGGACGTGGTCCTTCCGGATGGTACGGTCATCAAGCCCAACCCCGACGATCCCTTCACGCGGCTGCTGCTGCACCCCCACGAAAACGAGCAGCCCTTCACGCGCAGCCAGAGCGGAATCGTGATCTCGCCGGACGTGGCGCAGGTGACGGTGCGCGCGCACGATATCGTCGATGGGTGGGGCGGGCAGACGGTGACGGTCGATCTGGCCGCCGAGTCGGGCGATAGTTTCGAGGTCGAGCGCCCGTAACGGTTGTCGTGGCGCGCCTCACACAGCCGCGAATGCGGCTGTAGCCCGCAGGTGTCCCGCTGCTCAAAGCAGCGGGACACCTGCGGGCCGCGAGGCTGTGCCTCGCTGTGAGGCGCGCTTGTGCATACCTCCCTCCGCGTTATCGCCCGGTTTGCCCCGCGCTAGAAGTCCGTTTCGGAACGCCCCCGCTGCTTGATTTGGCTGCGCACTTCCGGTATAATGCGTCCTATATACGAACATATGTTCGTCATTAAGCGGGAAAAGGATGGTTAATGTGGCAAAACGACTGCCCACAGGAGGCGCACCGGTGACTGGCAGCAACGCCCGATCACGTGAGCAGGTGTTCGCGTTCATCGTGCAGTACAAGCGCGAGCATGACGGTTTATCACCCACCGCACGCGAAATCGCCGAGGCGTGCTTCATGCACGAGTCCACCGCGCGCTATCACGTGACACAGCTCGCGCTGCATGGGCGTATCCGCCTGATCGAACGGCGCGGGATCGAGGTTGTCGGCGGCGCGTGGGAACCGCCCGACAGCGGCGAGTCGAAGTCCGGCGGCGAAGCGGCGGACGAGGATGCCGCCGCTGCGCAGGACGAATGATGGCCGCATGAGCGTGAACGCCTGGAATCATGACGGGCGGATGTGAACCGCGCTGCTCACACACCGCTCACACCCGCCCGTGTCGCTTCACCGGACAGTTACCCCGGACTCCGCCTATTCCGCCGGATTATTCCGCCGGGTCACCCGGCCCGTCACCCGCCACCAGCGCGCGATCCGGGCCCGCTGCCAGCGCCTCGATAAACGCCGGTAAAAACGCCGCCCACACCGCCGCCGGAACCTGCGTCACCTGGCCCAGGCGCGCGGTCAGTGCGTCGCCCGGCTCATCCACTGCCGCGAGTACGTCCGGCACATGGCCGCGCACCGCGCCCCACACGCGCCGCGCCTGCGCGATCACCTGCGCGCTGGCCCACAGCGATCCCGCCACCAGCAGCAGCGTACCCAGCAGTGATCCCAACAACGACCAGACCGTGATCATCAACTCCGAATCCCATGCGATTTGCATTATGTTTTACCCTTTCCACTGAAGCGAACGATAGGCTTTTTGTGTAGCAGCATATCAAGAATTTGATCGGGATAGGGCATTGCGCTGAACGGCCTCACCCCCTAAATCCCCCTCTCCATCCGAGACGTTCCGCCTCGCTGAACGCTCGTCGAAACTATGGAGAGGGGGACTTTGCCAGACTCGGACTCCCCCTCTCCAGATCGTGAGCGAAGCTCACGCGAGAGGGGGCTGGGGGTGAGGTGAATCCGGCGAACGTCCTCCGATTGTTTTCTTGAAACCCTCCCCTACAAAAAATGACGACAACCTTACCGCTTAACTCACCTCCCGCGCCCAGAACTGCGGGTGCAGGTCGAGTCCGCTGGTCCCGGCCCCGGCGTACAGCGTCGCCGTACCCGCTGAAACCTTCCACACCAGCGTGACCGTATGTTCCCCGGCAGATAGCCCGCTCACCAGCCGGGTGAAACTCACGACTTCGGGCGAATCCGAGAGCGCGGTAGCGATGATGCCGTCATCCCCCGCCACGCGCGTACCGTCTACCGTCACGTCGAAGTAGATGCGCGCCGATGCCGAGTTCTTCACGGTGGCGTGCAGGTGTACCAGCAGATCGCCGCCGTTGGTGGTCAGCGTCAGCGCGAGATTGGTCGCGTCCACCGCCTCGAAACTGCCCGATTGCGTCGTATAGTCGCCGGTTTCGTCGGGCGTGTACACCGCATTCGGTGGCGACTTGAGCGCGTTCAGGTTGTCGCGGATGTGCGTGTTCATGTCGGCGGCGGTGACGAGTTCGTCCACCTGCCAGGTTTTCGGTGTGGTCCAGGTCATGTGATTTCCTCGTTTCTCTCGGAAATAGCGATAAGCTTCAAGCTTTAAGCTATCAGCAAAAGACGGTTGGGCGAGCGCGTGCGGGTGCAACGCGCAAGCCGAGAAACACCGGCCACCAAGCGCCGTTTACGGTGCTTCCGAGTTATAGCCTGCCGCTTGCAGCGGCAGGCGGGCGGCGATCACCGCTCCCCTTCATTTCGTCGTGACAGCCCTGTCTTTTGCTTATCGCTTGCCGCTTTGCTCAAAACCCCAGCCGCGTGCCGGTTCCCAGGGGGCGATTGACGATTTTCATGCCGTTTCTCCC
>CAZMNL010000538.1:0-2825 GCA_964567525.1 uncultured Anaerolineaceae bacterium | reverse complement strand
CCGGCAATCTGTGTTAAAGTGATCGGCGCGCTGTCGGTTTGCTGGTTAAGGGAAGTTCTGCACATCGCCGTGATCGCGCTGTGGCAGCGTCCACGCGCGGCGCTGCCCGAACCACACACGCGGATTATCACCGTCGAACGTCCGGGTGGCTTCCGTCCCGTGACACTGTACCGCATCGCGCAGGGCGCGAAACAGCCCGGTTAGCCGCGCGTCGCGGTGCTAACCGCGCGTCAGGGGGCGGGGGGCGGGATGGGTGCGTCGCTGCGCGCCCGCGCGGACGCGCCACGTCTGCGCGATATTGGCGAGCGCGATTCCGTTAAATGCCAGCGCATACGTCAGCAGGTAGGGGACCAGCGCGGGCAGCCGGTCCAGCGCCAGCACGACCCCGCCCAGCGCATACAGCCCCAACACCAGTTCACCCGCTGTCACTGGGTCCGGTGGCAGCGCGTAGCGGCTGGTGTTCCACCCGGTGCGCCTGTCAAACTTCGGCGTGCGCGCGAAGGCGCGCGGGCGGTCCGGTGGGTGCAGCGCGGCCAGCACGCCCACCGTATTATTAAGCGCCATCCCGACCCCCAGCCAGCCTTGCACCGGCATATCGCGCAGAGTGCGCCACCAGCGCCGCCGCAGCTCGATCTGCCCCGCGACCATGATCAGCGGCGGAATCACGCCCACTGCACCGAACGCAAGACTCAGGTTGGGCATGTGCGCGAACATCTCCCCGGCGATCAGCACGGGAGTCAGCAGGAAGATCGCCAGGATCAGCGGCTGCACGGCGAAGGACGCCAGATGGACCAGCCCCATGAATTTCGCCAGCAGGCCATAACGCCGCGAACGCAGCAGCGGCAGCGCGTGGCGCAGCAGATTTTCGGTCATGCCGGTGGCCCAACGGCGTTGTTGCAGCTTGTACGCCTGAAGCTGTGGCGGAATCTCGCCCGGCACGGCGATATCGGGCCGGTAGAGGAAGCGCCAGCCGCGCAGCAGTGCGCGGTAGGAAAGGTCCAGGTCTTCGGTGATCGTCGCGGCAGACCACCCGCCCGCATCCCGCAGCGCTGCCACGCGCCAGACCGCACCTGTACCGTTCATCGATACCGGCAGATCGCCGCAGTAACGCGCGGTCTGCTCGACCGCGAAATGCCCGTCGATGGTGAGCGCCTGCACGCGCGTGAGCCAGTTCGCCCCCGCGTTAAGGTGTTCCCCGCGCGTCTGGACCATTGCCAGCCGTGCATCGTTGCAGAAGTGTGGCACGGTCCGGCGCAGAAACTCCGGCGGCGGCACGAAGTCCGCGTCAAATACGGCGACCAGGTCACTGTCCGCGCGCTGCAAACCGAAGGCCAGCGCCCCGGCTTTGTATCCGTTCCGCTGCGGGCGGCGCAGCAGGTCGATGTGATCGACGCCGCGCGCGCGCCACGCGGCGATCTGCCGTTGCAGGATCGCGGTGGTGTCGTCGGTCGAATCGTCGATGATCTGTACGCGCAGCTTGCCGCGCGGATAGTCGATCTGGGCGCAGGCATCGACCAGGCGCGCGGCGACATGCGCTTCATTGTACAGGGGAAGCTGCACGGTCACGGATGGCAGATCGGCGTCAGGGGCAACCGGGCTGGCGGGCTGCGCGCGCCGGGCGCGTGCGTAGATCACGCGCGCGTAGATCGCCAACAGCACGCCAAAGCTGCCGGTGAAAACAATCAACAGCACGGCTGACGTAATATATAACGCCGCCGCCAGGTGCAGCAGCCAATCGATCATGCGGTTCCTTTCGGTGGTGGAAAAGTATGCGCGCGCCGCCCAACGATAACCGAAATCGGCGCAGCGTTCAATACGCGACTCGCTGACGGCGGTTTGAATCAGTCTTGACAGCGCCATAGCGACCTGTTAAGATACCCCCACTTTCACGAACCCGGCGTTATCCCCTGCCCCGGCAGGGCTATGGCGACCGAATTGGATGAGGTATCGGACCGAGGCCACCCCCGGTGTTATGTTGTGAAGGTTGGCCTTGCGTTTTGCCGGAACGGGACGGGCGTGTATCGACGCCCGTTGTCATGTCTGAATAAGCAGACACAGTAAACAAGTTTTTCGGCTAGTACGGAGGCAGATAGATGCCGACAATCAATCAATTGGTTCGCAAGGGCCGCAATCCGAAAAAGAAGAAGAGCAAGTCGCCAGCGTTGCAGTATACGTTTAATTCGTATACCCAGCGCCGCACGCGCCAGCCGAAGGGTTCGCCGCAAAAGCGCGGGGTTTGCACGCAGGTCAAGACCATGACCCCCAAGAAGCCCAACTCGGCGCTGCGTAAGGTCGCGCGTGTGCGTCTCACGAACGGGATCGAGGTCACGGCCTATATCCCTGGTGAGGGGCATGGTTTGCAGGAGCACAGTGTCGTGCTCGTGCGCGGCGGTCGTGTCAAGGACCTGCCGGGTGTGCGTTATCACATCGTGCGTGGCACGCTCGATGCCGATGGCGTTTCGGACCGCGAGCAGGGCCGCAGCAAGTACGGCGCTAAGAAGCCCAAGAAATAAGTGTAATTCCTGGAGCGAACGAGAATGCCAAGACGGTTTAGACCCCCCAAGCGCGAGGTTACGCCCGACGTAAAGTACGACAACGTACACCTCGAAATGTTTATCAACCGCATGATGATCGGTGGCAAGAAGAGCACCGCGCGCCGTGTGGTGTACGATGCGTTCGCGATTATTGAAGAACGCACCAAGAAAGACCCGGCGGAAGTGTTTGAACAAGCTCTCAAAAACGCGACCCCGATCCTTGAGGTCAAACCGCGCCGTGTCGGTGGCTCGACCTATCAGGTTCCGGTCGAAGTGGCCCCGGCGCGCGCG
>CAZMNL010000537.1:0-2828 GCA_964567525.1 uncultured Anaerolineaceae bacterium | reverse complement strand
GAATGTCAAGTCTGCGCGCCTGACGTTTGCCCGGCGGCGCAGCACCAGGCAAACACAAAGGGACCCGCTGAGGGGTCCCTTTGGCCGGGCATAAACGCCCTGCACGCCTCTAGAGCGTGATCAGGGCGTCTTTCGAGATGTTGAGCGTTACGCGATCCGGGGTGACGTGTTCGATGTGTTCCGCCATCACCACCGCATCAGGGATCAGCAGCATCCTCTTGACCTTAACGTATCCCTGCATCAACAGGCGGTTCCGCATATCGTGCGGCAGACTGTCGAGAGCATCTTCATCGGGCAGCATCGCCATACCCTCTTTCGGGGACGCCACCACGCCGGGGAGATCGGGCTTCAGATCGGTTTCTTCTACTGCGTCCGGTGTCGCACCCTCGGACCCCATATACACATAGGCGACACGCCCGATCTTGTTGTCCTGGGCGTCGTAAACGTCTACATCCTCGTGAATTTGCTTGAGCAGGTCAGTCATCACATTGCCTCCTTACCTTAAAATAGATTCTAACGCTGTCCGGCGCGCCGCAGGCCCGGCAAATGGGGGGTTCCGATATAGGACAGGTGGCGGATTTTGATCAATTCAAAATAGCGATAAGCTGTAAGCTTTAAGCGATAAGCAGGCGGCGGCGGTGTGCGGTGATATCGGACGTGTGCGGCTTGCTTCGCCGACGGTTCAAACCTGTCGTGCTAGAGTCATGACTGATCGCCTGAAACCCACTGAAGGGGTTCATCGCGCGCGCTTCCCCCTCTCCAACTCGTTTGGAGAACGTATGCGCAGCATACGCGGGGATCAAGGGGGGTGAGGTTTCCTAATTCGCCAACAACGTCAACGTGTTCGTGGACCCAAAAGAAAAAAACCGGTTGACTCACCGCACCGGACACGGTATTTTTAACCGCTGGTAACACTCGTCACGCAATCTGGTGTGATTATGCACTTGGCCCCACCCGTGAGACGCGCCAAAATCGCACAAGTTTGTTCCGCAAGGGCTGGACCTTTGCGGGACGCTATTACCTGCACAAGACGCCTCATTGGTGGCACTCGTTAGACCGCAGCATGTGCGCAACAAGCAATTTAGGAGAGATTTGAATGGCACATAAGTGGGTATACGCTTTTGAAGAAGGTAACGCAGGCATGAAGAACCTGCTCGGCGGTAAGGGCGCGAACCTTGCCGAAATGACGGGTATCGGCCTGCCGGTTCCCCCTGGGTTCATCGTCACGACGGAAGCCTGCATCGCTTATTACGACGCCGGCAACCAGTTTCCTGAGGGGATGTGGGAACAGGTCCTCAAAGGGCTGGACGAACTGGGCGAAAAGCTCGGTCGCAAATTCGGCGATGACCAGGATCCGCTGCTTGTTTCCGTGCGCTCCGGCGCGCGTGTATCTATGCCGGGTATGATGGATACGATCCTCAACCTGGGCCTGACCCCCGCCGGGGTCGAAACAATGGGCAAGAAGTTCGACGATATGCGCTTCGCCTGGGACCTGTACCGCCGCCTGATCCAGATGTTCGGCAAGGTCGTGATGGATGTGCCCGGCGAACCCTTCGAGGAGATTATCGACGAGGTGCGCACCGCCGAAGGCGCAAAAACCGACGCGGAAATCTCGGCGGCGGGCTGGCAGAAATGCGCCGACGAATTCAAGAAACTGGTCGAAAAGCACACCGGCCAGCCGTTCCCCGAAGACCCCGTCGAGCAGTTGAAGCTGGGCGTCGAGGCCGTCTTCAAGAGCTGGAACTCCAAGCGCGCCACCGATTACCGCAACAACTTCGGCTACCCCCACGACTGGGGCACCGCCGTCAACGTGCAGACGATGGTTTACGGCAACTTCGCCGACGCCGAAAGCGGGACCGGCGTGGCCTTCACGCGCAACCCCTCGACCGGCGAGAAGAAATTCTACGGCGAATACCTGCTCAACGCGCAGGGTGAAGACGTGGTTTCCGGCGCGCGTACCCCCAAAGACGTGGCTCAACTGGCCGAAGAAATCCCCAGCGCGTGGAAAGAACTGCTCGAAGTCTCCGACACGCTGGAAGCCCGCTACCGCGAAATGCAGGACATCGAATACACCATCGAAGTTGGTAAGCTGTGGATGCTGCAAACCCGCAGCGGCAAGCGCACCGCCGCCGCTGCCGTCAAGATCGCGGTGGACATGGTGGAAGAAGGACTGATCACCAAAGAAGAAGCGGTCGCTCGTACCAGCGCCGACCAGATCGACCAACTGCTGCACCCGCACTTTGACGACCAGGCGCTGCTCAAGGCCGAAACGCTGGTGAAGGGCCTCAACGCCTCGCCGGGCGCGGCGGTCGGTAAAGTCTACTTCGACGCCGACACCGCCGAAGCCAAGTCCAAAGAAGGCGAGAGCGTGATCCTGGTCCGCCCGCTGACCGAGCCGGACGACGTACACGGGATGCTGGCGGCTAAGGGTATCCTGACTCAGCAGGGTGGCGCGACCAGCCACGCCGCTGTGGTGGCCCGCCAGTTGGGCAAGCCCTGCGTGGCCGGGGCCGGTGAACTGAACATCAACCTGGAAGCCCGCCAGTTTTCCGTCAACAGCATCGTCGTCAAGGAAGGCGACGTGATCTCGCTGAACGGCGCGACCGGCCAGGTCTTCCTGGGCGAAATGCCCGTCGTGGCCCCCAGCCTGGAAGAACAGGTCGATCTGCAAAAGATTCTGGCCTGGGCCGATGGCCTGCGCCGCCTGGAAGTCTGGGCCAACGCCGACGATCCCGAACAGGCCACCCGCGCCCGCTCCTATGGCGCGCAGGGCATCGGCCTGTGCCGCACCGAGCACATGTTCCTCGGCGAGCGAACCCAGTTGTTCC
>CAZMNL010000536.1:0-2836 GCA_964567525.1 uncultured Anaerolineaceae bacterium | reverse complement strand
GGGGATGCGGTCTGGCGCTTCGCCGGACCAGAAAGCATTCAGACGTTCGCGTATCAGGGACATGGGGAACCTCGCTTTGTGGTGGGCTAAACCGGATAAAGACAGAATGGGACGCAGATGAACGAATGTTGTTGGCGAATTGGCTTTGGCTTCGTTTACCTCACCCCAAACCCCTCTCCACACGCGGAGAGAAGCTCAACCGTGCGCTTACTCCCCCTCTCCGGAGGCTGGAGAGTGCGCGCGAACTGCGTTCGCGTCCGGGGGGTGAGGTTTTCAAACAGCCTCTGACGTTTAACGTAGCCGCAGTTTACGCATAAACGCCCTACGCCATTTTGCGGCTCAAGCCGAAAAATCGGCGTACCGTTCCGCGTGGCGCGCGACGGTGAGAATCTGGTGTTTGACATCGCTGGCGTCATCGTCGCCGAACCAGGCCGCGCTGAGACATGCATATGCGAACACAAAAGCGCGCAGCCTGTCCACCTGCACGCCCATACCGTCCGCCAGCACTTGCGACACATGCAGCAGACGGTCCTCGGACATCACCCGTTCGCGTGCATGGGACGGGTTGCACAGCGTGTTGGCGGCGTCATAGCTACGCTCGCCATACAGCCCCTTGGGGTCATACGCCAGCCAGCCGCGCGCCGGATGTCGCCGGATGTTGTGGTGCTGGATGTCGCCGTGCAGCACACACTCCTCCTGCGGACTCGCCAGCAGACGCTCCGCCGCCCGCGCCCCGCGCACATAAATCGACGACTCCCCGACACGCGCCGCCTTCTCGAACAGCGCGCGAAAGCGGGTGCGCAGCGTGCGCAGACGCGGCGCGGTCACGTCCGGTTGGGCGCGGTGCAGCTTGTTCAGGACTCCGGCGATCACCTCTGCGGCGGGCAGGTCATCGCCGCGCCAGACCCACTGCGCGAGTTCCTCATCCCCGGCGTATTCCAGCAGGTGCGCCTGTTCATCGCAGGCCAGCAGCCGCACCGCGCCGTGCCCGTCAAAGTAGCGCAGGGCGAGCGCCCCGTCGTTTTCATCTTCCGCGCCGTCCGGCGTGAGCAGCTTCAGCACCACCTTCGCGCCGTTTTGATGCACGGCGTACACATGGCCGCGCGGCGACTGCGCCAACGGTTCGGGATCGCGCAGATGCCACAGTTGCAGGTAATGATCCAGGTTGTCGGGCATGGTTGGCCTTTTCTTTGACACGCCACATATGGAATTTTTCGCTCAAGGATAGCTTCGCCCGGCCCTGAACGGACCGGGCTATATGTCGGTCACCCCGTAAACGGGGCTAAACAGGCGATCAGCGGGCCGCTTTGCGGTCCAGCGGACATGTAGCCCGACGGATTCACCGTCGGGCGAGGCGCGATGACGGCACCCGTTCGAACACCCTCACCCTTAACTTGACGCGCATGGCGGGTTTGAAAACCCGCCCCTACAACCCGTGCAGGATCTCTGCCGCGCCCTACTCCGCGCCAAACGTGCGCAGCGTGTCCAGGTAAAACTCCGGCTTGCCGATGTCGTAGCGGCGGCCCTCGATCATCAGGCCCAGGAAGCCGTCTTCCTGGCGCAGACGGTCCAGCGCGCTCGTCAACTGGAACTCGCCGCGCTCGCGCACGTTATGGTTGATGTGTTCTTCGATGTAGTTGAAAATCTGCGGCTTGATGATGTACTGCCCGAAGACGGTCAGGTATTCATCCGGCGGCAGGCCCGCCACCTGCAAGCACGAGCGCGCATAATCGACGGTCGGCTTCTCTGCAAACTCGGTGATGTTCAGCAGCACGCCTTCCGCGTCTTCCGCCCAGAGTCCGCTCGCCGTGCCGAAGTTGGCGAGTTCGCTCTCCGGCGTGCGGCGCAGACCGAGCACGCTCACGCCGTGCTGGTTGAAGACCTCGACCAACTGCTGCGCGCAGGTGTGCTCGCCGTCCGCGCGGTAGAGGTGGTCGCCGAGCAGCAGCAGGAACGGGCGGTCGCCGATCATCTCGCGCGCCGCGTAAACCGCGTGGCCCAGGCCCTCCTGGTTGCGCTGCACCGCGAACTTGACGCGCTGGCCGATGTCGAGCAGCTCGCGCGCGTACTGCTGGAAGTGGCGCGGTAGCTTGTTATAGTTCTCGATGGAAATCTGCTGGTTGAAGAACCGCTGGAAGTCTTCCAGGTCTTCTTCCTGCACCACGATGATCACCTCGTCCACCCCGGCGCTGAGCGCTTCCTGCACGATCAGCAGGATCGCGGGCTTGGCGATGCCGTCGCGGTCGATGATCGGGAACATCTCTTTTTTGGTTGCCTTCGACGCCGGGAACAGCCGCGTGCCGAAGCCCGCCGCCGGGATCACCGCCGTGCGCACCTGCGGCCCGGTGTTGAGCGTCAGCTTGAGCGCGGGCATGTGCAAATCGCGCTCAATGATCTCGATCACGGCCTGCTGGTCGGCTTCCGATTTGCAGATGAACTGTGCGGTCCCGTCGCCCTGCGAGCCGACGCCCTTCCCGCCGTAGATGTGCGCCTTCAACGGCGCATAGTCCAGCACGCGGTGCAGCACGGGCGCGGTCAGTTCTTCCGGGCAGGCGGGAGTCGCGTAGTGATCGAAAAATTCCTGCGCCTCGACCATCAGCGCGCCGAGCGTTTCCGTATCCCCGGCTTGCAGCGCCTCGACCGCCTGGTGAACGATGCGCTTGTTGATCGGGCCGAGCAGCTTTTGCACGCCTTCCTCGATGGGGTTATCCGCAAACGGATAGCTGCGGTTCAGCCGCGCGAGAATCTCCATCGTGTCCTTTTCGGCTTGCAGGTCCACCAGCACGAAGTACATATCCTGCCCGGCGCGGAGTTCTTGCGTATCCAGGCGCTCGCC
>CAZMNL010000535.1:0-2839 GCA_964567525.1 uncultured Anaerolineaceae bacterium | reverse complement strand
GGCATTCAGCGCGGGCACATGAGCCTGCACGCCAAGCAGATGGCGCTGGCTGCCGGGGCGGACGAGTCCGAGGTGGCGCAGGTCGCCGCGCGCATGGTCACGGATGGCGACATCAGCACCGAGTACGCGGCGCAACTGCTGCGCGAGATCAGGGGCGGGGAGTAGGCGCGGAACCGCCGGGCACACCATGCCACGCAGAGATAGGGCGGGGGAGACTCCGTGTGACGCGCCCGGCGGTTATGTTGGTTATACGCGCTCAGAGTCGCAAACTGGCGCGCGGCGTGAACAGGCACTCGACGCGCGAACCGGGTAGAATAGGCCGTGCATCAGGATCGCGTACACGCAGGGGAAGGCGGAGCAGGGCATGGCGCACGTATTCATCTCGTACAACCGGCAGGACAGCGCCTTCGCGCGGGAACTTCACAACCGTTTCACGGCGGCGGGGATTCCCGTCTGGATGGACCAACTGCTGCACGCGGGCGACGACTGGCGCACCGAGATCGATACGGCCATCCGCGAGGCGTTCGCCATGGTCGTGATCGTGACCGATGCCGCGCGCCGGTCGCCCTACGTCACTTACGAGTGGGCGTGCGCGTGGGGGGCGAATGTGCGCGTGCTGCCCGTCATGCTGGAACATCTCGACGATCTGCACCCGCGCCTTGCCACGCTGCACCACCGCGACTTTACCGATCCTGACCACCTGCCGTTCGCGCAGTTGATCGACGACCTGCACCACTTCCGCGAAGAATACGAAGCCCAGCACCAGCACCAGCACATGCCGCGCGCGGTCCAGCAGGCGTTTGAGGAACTCGAACACTACCGCCAGGACGCGCGCCTCCAGGCGCTTGACGGGCTGGCACGGATGCAGCACCCCGCCGCGTTCGAGGCGCTCAAGCGCGCCGCGAACAGCGCCTTTCACGAGGACGTGCGCATGATCGCCGCGCTGCGCGTGGTCCAGCGCACGCCGGATCACTGCGCCGCCGTGCTGCCGCGCCTGAAAGCTGTGTTCGAAAGCCGCGACCGCGCCCTGCGGGACCAGGCGCTTGAGGCGCTGCGCGCCGTCCGTGACCCCGACGCCGTGCCGGACCTGGTCGCGCTGCACGACCAGCACGGCGGCCCCGTGCGCGCGGCGGTCGATGGCGTGATCGCGCATATGGGCGGCGAGGCCGTGCCGGGGCTGATGGTCCTGCTGCGTGATGGTGACGACGCCGTGCAGCAAACCGTCGCGCAGATGTTGATTCAGATCGGCAGTCCGGCGGTCCCGCTGCTGGAGGACGCGCTGCGCCACGATCACACGGCGGTGCGCTTCATCGCCGCGCACATCCTCGGCGAGATCGGCAATCCCGAAGTCGTGCCGGCGATGATCGATATCCTCGATCACGCGGATATTCACCTCAAACGCCTGCTGGTCTACGCGCTCGGACGGCTGAACGACCCGCGCGCGATCCCGGCGCTGATCACGCGGCTGGATGACCGCGACATGCAGACCGTCGCCGCGACGGTCGAGGCGTTGGGGCGGTTGGGCGCGCAGCAGGCCGTGCCTGCGCTGTGTCACGTCGTCCACCGCCCGGAGCCGACGCTCAAGCTCGCCGCTGTGCAGGTGCTCGGACGCCTGCGCGACAACCGCGCGACTCCTACGCTGATCGAGGCGCTGGGCGCATACCCCGATCCGCAGTTCTTGATGGCAGCGGTTGAGGCGCTGGGCCAGCTTGACGCGCCGGACGCTATCGCCGCGCTCAGCGACCTGCTGCATCACGACAGCCCCACACTGCGGCGCGCGGTAGTACGCGCGCTCAGCGCGCACAGCACGCCCGATACCGTGCCGGGACTGCACCACGCGATCAGCGATCCCGATCCGCAGATCGCGCACAGCGCCGCCACCGCCCTGATCGCGCTGGCCGACCGCGATCAACTGGTCGAGATCGTGCAGGCCGCGCGGGAACTGCCGCTTGAGAGCCGCCGCGCGCTGGTTGAGCAGATGTACACGCGCGGCGCGGACGCCGTGCCTGCGCTGCTGGCCGCGATCACCGACTCTGATCCTGCTGTGCGGCGGGTGGCGTCCCAGGGATTGGCGGCGGTGGGGAATGACGCGGTGATTGAGGGGGTCCTGGCACTGCTGCGCGGCGATTATCCTGAAGAGCTGCTGCACGTGTTCGTGGACACGCTCAAAGCGATCCAGCGCGAGGGCGTGTTATTCGGGCTGGTGACGCTGCTGCCGGACGCCAGCCCCGCCTTAAGCGCGGTGGTGCATGAGGTCTTCCAGCGGCGCGGACTGCTGGCGGCGGGGCCGCTGTCCGAGATGCTGCATGACGCCCGGATCGATCCCGTGCTGCGCCCGCACATCGTCGAACTGCTCGGTTACACGCACGACGAAAGCATGATCCCGGAGGTGCAGCCGTTGTTGAATGCGCCGGATGTCGCGCTGCGGCGCGCGGCGGTGCGGACGCTGGGCCGCCTGGAAGCCTACGAAGTTGTGCCGCAGTTGATCGCCATGCTCTACACCGACGCCGACGACGACGTGCGCGCCGCCGCCGAAACCGCGCTGGAACACATCGGCACGGATGCCGCGATCAACGCGCTGCGGCGCTGGCGCTCGCCGGGGTCCACCAGCCCCTTACGCCGCCTGGACGATCAGCAGCATTCCCCGCGCTGGCTGCGCAGCCGCTTTAACATCGCGCCGGACCGCGACGACACGCCGCACGACGACAGCGGCGGCGACTCGCCGCATGACCTGCCGGACTGAAGATTGGTAAACGATTAGAAATTGTCCGCGCCGCCCCCTTTATTCGGGTCCACGAACAACCTGACAGAAATAGATGCGTGTGACTGGCCTCACCCC
>CAZMNL010000534.1:0-2842 GCA_964567525.1 uncultured Anaerolineaceae bacterium | reverse complement strand
GAACGCGGCGCTGGGCACGTTCGCGGTCGAGTTGGACGGTATGGACGTGATCACGGTGGACAGTGCCCAGGCGCGCGGCGACGGCTTCACGGCCACGCTGACACTGAGCGTCAGCCCCGGCATGCACGTGCTGCGCATCGAGGCGCTTGAGGGGGTCATCGGCCTGGATGCGTTCCGCGTCGAGCCGCAGACCATCACGCTGCCGGACCTGCCGACGCCGGAACCGACTGCCGAACCCACCGTTGAACCCACTGCGGAACCTACTATCGAGCCGACCGCCGAGCCAACCGAAGAACCGGCCATCGAGCCAACGCCGGAACCCACCGAGGAGCCAGCCATCGAGCCAACGCCGGAACCCACCGGGGAACCGGCCATCGAGCCGACCGCTGAAGCGACTCCGGACGACTCACAGCCACCCATCGGGGAACCCCGCACGGACAGCGACGGGTAACGCCCGATTGAACGCCTGAGAACCATCCCGCCCCGGTCATGATCTCACAACCGGGGCGGGGTTTTGTTTGTGCGTGCGCCCCCCACTTGGACCGCATCCCACAAACCGCGTATACTATCCTCGTGTAACGCGCGCGCAGCCGGGCCACGCGCCATCAGGGAGGCACATGTACTGAGCGATGAGGGGATTCCGCTGTGAAATTGCCGAATGTACAACAGGCTTTTGTGGACAAGGAAAAAATCACCGGCTATTTGCTCTCGGAAACGCACTCAGGGGGCCGGGGGAAACAGGATTTCTTTTCGCGTTTTGGCTTTTCTGTGGCAGAATGGGAAGTGATGGTCGAGGCGTTAGTGCAACATGCGCATGACCATGACGTTGTGCAAGAGATCGGCACACAGCACGGTACTAAATACATTATCGAAGGTGCATTGTTGACCCCTGACGGACGTAACCCGGCGATACGCAGCGTGTGGATTATCGATACAGGGGAGACGGCGGCGCGTCTGGTGACGGCATATCCCTTGAAGGAGTAGGGCGCATGATAAAAGAACATGACCGGGTAGTGTTGACGGTTGATTTTGCGGCTGCACAGCTTAAAGCCGGTGATGTGGGGGTAGTGGTTCACATCTATCGTGACGGGGCAGCGTATGAAGTCGAATTCTTCACTCTGGACGGCCAGACGCTCGATGTGATCACGGTCGAGGCGGGGCAGGTGCGCCCGGTTGACGCTGCGGAAGTCATGCACGCTCGCCGGATTGCGTGAGGTCATCCCCCCCCCTCAACTTGGACCGCATCCCACAAACCGCGTATACTATCCCCATGTGACGCGCGTATGAACCTCACGGGATAGTGCCATGACCCAACATGTCTTCATCAGCTACAGCCGCAAAGATACGGACTTCGTCGAGAAGCTCGAACGCGACCTCAACGCGCGCGGGATCGTCACCTGGCGCGATACGTCGTCGATTGTCGGCGGCGAGGAGTGGTACAAGGCCATCGTGCGCGGCATCCACAATGCCTACGCGATGGTGCAGATCGTGACGCCCGCATCCGAGGAGTCGCGCTGGGTGCTGCGCGAGGGACTCTACGCCGACCAGCGCAGCGTGCCGATCATCCCACTGCTGCCGAAAACGTACCCTATACCTTTCCACCTGATCGCCACGCAGCCGGTGGTCTGCGAAGACGACCACGACGCGGCAATGGCGCGCCTGATCGCGGCGCTGCACGCGCTCCGTGACGCCGCCGGAGAGGACACGCAGCCGGAACTCGCGCTCGGACCGGCGGACCGCGACACCGAACTCGCTTACCTCGACTTCCTGCTCAGCCAGATGAAAGCGGAACTGCGCACCGCACGCTACGTCAACCTGGGCGCAACGCGCGAGCGCATAATGCCGCAACCCGCGCAGACCACGACCGCCGCGCTTGATGACTTCAACCTGGACTTCGAACGGCTGGAACCGCTGGTACAGGCCGAGCGCATTCACGGCGAGCAGTTCGACCAGCCCGGCGAGGTCGCTGAGGATGCGCGCATGCCGCTGCGTGAGATGGCGCGCGCGATCCTGCTCGGCGAACCCGGCTCCGGCAAGACGACCACGCTGCAACAGTTGACCATCGACATGGCGCGCGCCGCCCAGGATGACCCCGGCGCGCCGCTGCCGGTGTTCGTGCCGCTGCGCAGCTACCAGGGCGCGGAACCGTTCCAGGACTTCGTGCGCGCGCAAATGGGCATCTTGCAGAGCCAGTACGCACGCCTGCTGGCCGGGGGCCGGTTGGTGCTGCTGCTGGACGCACTGAACGAGATGCAGCGCAGCGGGAACGGGCGCGACCTGATCGCGGAGGTGCGAGGCTACCTGCGCGGCAAACAGCCCTGGATCGTGAGCTGCCGCGAGCGGGATTACCAGGAAGAGCAGTTGAAAGACCTGCGAGACGTGGGCAAGGTGCGGCTGAAACCGCTTGATTTGCCACGCATCAAGGACGTGATCGACCGACGCTTTGACGAGGAACCCGAACGCGGCGCGGCCCTGTGGCAGGCAATGCAGGGCAGTGAAAAACTGCTGGCGGCGTGGGTGGCGTTTGGTGAGGCGGACAAGCAAGAAGCATTTTGGGGGCGAGATTGGCCCGATGCTGTCGGCAAATGGCACGAAAACGAGATTTACCCGTTGTATCGCGCCTGGAACACCATGCACGGCGACAACCGGCGCATGATGCTGCTGTGTCGCAACCCGTTCATGCTCTTCATGGTCTGCGGCACGTTCGAGCGCATGGGTGATCTGCCGCCTAACCGGGGCGCGCTATTCGGCTTCTTCGTCGATAACCTGCTCAAGCGCGAGCAGCGCACCAGCCAGCAGACCGGGCGCGCCTGGATCGACGCGAAGATCATCCGGGGGGCGC
>CAZMNL010000533.1:0-2842 GCA_964567525.1 uncultured Anaerolineaceae bacterium | reverse complement strand
AGGTGGTAGGGCACCTTGCGATGGTGATTCACGACGGCGGGCTTTCCGATCCAGTCCAGCGTGGGCATCCGTGCGGTTTCCCGGTTGGCTCGGGGTGAAGCGGCAGGATAACGGCTTCCCGATCCACCGTCTAATACGCATCACTTCTGAACCTCGTGCGTGAGCCATTGGGTGTGGCAGATTGACCGCAGGTCTGCTTCGGTCAGGGCGTTCCAGGCTTCTTGGCCGGCGTCGACCAGGTGATCGTAATCGTCGTAGATGCGATTGCTCAGGTAGTGGCTGCGCAGGTAGGCCCACACGCGTTCGATGCAATTGAGCTGCGGGCTGTACGGCGGCAGCGGCAACAGCGTGATGTTCTTGGGCACGACCAGCGTCTTGGACACGTGCCAGCCGGCACCGTCGACGACCAGCACGATGTGCTTGTCGGGCCCGGCCTGTTCGCTGATCCACTTGAGGTGGATGTTCATGAACTGCGTGTTCACGTACGGCGCGAGCATGGCTGAACTCTCGCCGCTGATCGGGTTGACCGACGCGTAGAGATAGCACCAGTCGTACTCGGTCTGTCGCACGGCCTGCGGACGCGACCCCTTCTCGGCCCAGACGTGGGTCAGTGTGCCCTGCTGGCCGAAGCGGGCTTCGTCCTGGAACCAGACTTCGACGGTCTTGTCCTCGTGTTGCTCGCGGACACGCTGGACAAAAGGGGGGCGTCGTCGAGCCACTGCTGCATGGCTTGCGGGTCGTTGTGGCGATGCTGGGGCCGGGGTCGCAGGCACGCCAGGTTGTGCCGATGCAGCATCTTGTACGCGCCGTTGAGCGAGTAGTTCACGCCGAACTCGTCGGCGAGGATGCGCACCGCATCCTTGCCCCGCAGCGTGCAACGTCCACCGTCGGCCTCGGTAGGCCCGGCCTTGAAGCGTTCGATGAACCGCACTTGGGCTTGTGGATCAAGCTTGGGCTGCGAGCCGCCGCGGGGCTGTTCGCCGATCGCATCGATGCCGTGGTCGCGGTAGGCGTACGCCCAGCGTTGGACGAAGCCCCGGCTCCGCGCCAGCGTCGCCTCGATGGTTGACGTCTGTTCGCCCTCAATGGCCAGCAACGCGGCGCGATAACGATCACGTTGCTTGGCGTCGGTTTCCCGGCTGATGCGTTGAGCCAGTTCTTCTCGGTCGCCGGGCTGGCGTTCTTCGATGTGCATGTCGTGGCCTCCTTGCCGAAAACCACATCATCGCCGAACGCCTCTCATGGCGCAACCCGAACAAGCGCCGAACGCGCACGAAATTCAGGTGGAAGGCGTGCATGCCCCGGTCGGCGGTCAGGTGGGGCAGGGCGGCGCCAATGGTGCGGATGGCGCCGGCGTCGTCCGCGACCTTGAACAGGAAGAATGCCGCCCAGATGATCAGCAGCACGTCGAAAGTCAGCAGCAGCGCCTTTGTATGCGCATAGGCGAGAAGTTGGCTTCCCGCACCGAAGAACACTACAGCTACGAGCAGGGCGCTCAAATAGCCGGCAGCGCCAGCCCGCGAGGCTCCCCAGCGGAATCCGAGCATTAATACCAGAATAATCAGGATCGGCAGCAGTGCGAGTATAAACATATTTTATTCTTGAAGTTTATCCTTATGGAGTAGTGGGGTGGTTTTGGGAGTCTGGCTGGTATCACGGCCGCAGGTGTACAGCCAGACCAAAAAGGTGCCGAGAAGTAATCCGGGGATGACAATCAGGCCGGCCTCGGGGCCGAATTGGCCGCCAGTCCACATTTCTGGGCCAGTGGTCTCGTGTTGGATGAGCCCAAAGGAAGACAAACCGCTGACCGGATAGCCGAAGATATTGCCTTCGAAGAAATTCCAGCCAATATGCAGGCCAATCGCCAGCCAAAGTTGTCGGGTGCGCAGGTAGGCATACGCCAGGAACAAGCCTGCCAGCAGCAAACCCAACAGAGCGGGCCAGGTGCGGTTTGGATTGAAGAAATGGGCAACTGAGAACAGGGATGAGGAAATGACGATAGCCCAGAAAAGGTTGGTGCCCTCTTCCAGGTTCTGCAACAGGTAGCCGCGGGCGACGAGCTCCTCTGTCCAACCGACAATCATGAACATCAGCAGGCCTACCAGGACGAAAACGATCACAAACCCGACTGGTTCAACTTGCCAGGCGAAACCGGTGAACTCGGTCCAGCCCATAACAATGCTGATCCCGTATATCAGAAGGAACTGGAAGAAGCAGATCCAAAAGCCGACCAGCATGTCGGGGAACATCCGGCGGTCGAGTCTCAACCCCAGGCTCTTGATCGATTTGCGGTCGATGAAATAGCGAACCAGGAATACGGATGTGGTGATTGATACCAGGCTGGCAAGACTGCTGATCAGGGCCACCCACCGGTTGTTGACATTCAGCGATGGATCGATAAGGAGCAAGGCAGGCGAAACGACCAGAGTAGCGCAGACTGTCGTCAATGCCAGCAGGACGCCGAACACCAGCAGGCGCCACAACAGACGCAGTCTGGACTCCCTGGGGTGGATGAAAATGTTCTTGAAGGTGGATTTGCTGCGTTCGGATTGGTTTGCCATAATCAGGCTCAGTCCAGGTAAATGCGATCCGGGTCTAGTTCTTCTCGCAGGATTTTCAGTTCAGCGATTGTACATGGCTGGGTTGTCTCCAGGGTGTCCGCGAATCGAATTGCCCAACCGGTGTTTTCTTTGACCTGTTCTGCCGACTTACCGGGGTGCAGAGCTGTGCAAATCAGTTCGCCGTGACGGTCGGGTTCGAGGATGCCCAGGTCGGTGACCACAGCCTGGGGACCGGCGCCGCGCACACCGCTGGCCAATCGCTCCGAGCGGTCATTGAGGAA
>CAZMNL010000532.1:0-2847 GCA_964567525.1 uncultured Anaerolineaceae bacterium | reverse complement strand
AATTTGTTGTTTCACGATAACTCAAATACATTCAAAGAGTGTCCGGTAGTGAGGTCGATCTTGCATGGTGAACGCGCAAGTAAAATCCGGTAATATTGGTACCCGTTGTGCCGCGTGCGCCTTCAGGAGAAATTTGCGTTAATGACCGAAGCTCCCGCTCCAAAACGAGTATTGTATGTGGTGTCGCGTTTTCCCAGCGTGCGCACGACTTTCATCGCGCACGAAATGAATGCGCTCCAGATGCAAGGAATCACAGTACACGTTGCGGCGGTGTGGCGTTCCCTGGACCGCGATCATCCGCACGCGATAGAGCGCCCGTTCCTCGACCGCTTACTCACGCTGCACCTGGCGCAGCCGCAGCTATGGCTGCGTGCCCTGCAACAATTGATCTTACACCCCGGCGTGTTGGTGCTGCTGCTGCGCTTGACCCTGGCGCATCTGGCCTCGATTCCGGCGCTGCTTAAACTGTTTGCCAGCATGCCGAAGGGGTTGTACCTGGGTTGGTGGGCGGTAAACAATAACATCGACCATATGCATGCGCATTTCCTGACCTCGCCAACCACCACTGCCCTGATCGCGTCACGGGCCAGCGGCATACCGTTTACCGCGACCGCGCACGCTTTCGATATTTTCGAGGCGCGCCCGCACCTTAAAAACCGGGCCGTGCGGCTCAAATGCGAGTCCGCTGCGTGTGTGATCATGATCTCAGAATTCAACCACCGCTTTGTACAGCAGCGCTGGCCCGGCATGACGGCCCGGCTAGAAGTGCTGTACAATGGCATCGACCTGGACCAGTTCGCGCCCCGTAAGCCATCTCTCGATCCGCCACCCACGCGGATTCTCTCGGTGGGGCAGCTTGTGTCTAAAAAGGGCCACGCTGACCTGATCCACGCGACTGCACGCCTGATTGAACAGGGCCACGCTATCGACGTCACAATCATCGGCGAAGGACCGCAAGAGGCCGCCCTGCGCGACCTGATCGCCGCGCATGGCCTCACGGGTGTTGTACACATGGTTGGCAAGTGCGACCAGGATGAGGTTTACGCGCACTACCAGCGCTGCCACATCTTCGCGTTGGCGAGCCAGGTCGCGCCCGGCGGTGATATGGACGGACTGCCTACTGTGCTGATCGAGGCGCTGGCGATGGAACGACCTGTCGTTTCCACGCAGCTATCCGGCATCCCGGAGATCGTCATCGACGGCGAAACGGGGGTCTGCGTGCCGCCCGGTGATGTCGACGCGCTGGCAAACGCCATCGCCCGCCTGATCGACGATCCGGCGCGGGCGGCGGCACTGGCGAAACAGGGACGCGCGTTGGTCGCTAAACGTTTTGATCGCTGTCATAATGCGGTGCGTTTATTACAGCTTTGGCAGCTCTACCGGGGAGCACCTGCACGTTTTCAGGAGTAACATTTTGTACATTCACGACCTGCGCATCGCCCTGCTGATCGGCGATCTGAACATCAGCGGCGCGCAGAAACAGGCTATCTATATCGCCCGCGCGCTCAGCAGCATGGGGGCCATCGTGCAGGCGTACTACACCAGCGACGGTTTCCGCATGGAGATACTGCGTGACGCCGGGATCGATACCGTCTGCTTTGGCCGGTTCAAGCCGCGCATCGCGCGTATGGCGCACTTAACCGCGCTGCTGCGTGCCTTTGACCCGCATATCGTGTTTTCGACGCGCACATATCTGAACCTGTACGGCGGGCTGGCGGCGAAATTCCTGCCCGCGCGCATGATCGGCACACTGCGAAGTGTGCTGGAATTCGAGCATGAACTGGCCGGACCTCAGCTGCGCTGGATGATCCGGTTGCCCGATCTGCTGGCGGTGAATTCCTACATGGCACAGGAGCAAGTTTTGGAGATAGGTTGGGCCAGCGCGGAAAACGTGACCGTGCTGGAAAACGTGATCGACCTGGACGAATTCGACGTGGCAACTCGCTCTGCGGTAGAGTGCCCCCGCGATCCTGCCAAAACCCTGCTGTGGATTGGGCGTATCGTCCAGCAAAAGCGGCCCGACCTGCTGCTGGCCGTGCTCGACCTTGTGCGCCAGCGCGAACCCGACGTTCATATCATGGTGGTGGGGGATGGTGACCAGCGCGCCGTCACCGAACAGCGCGCCCGTGAGTTGGGCCTGGCGCAGCACCTCACGTTTTTGGGGCGGCGGTCGGATGTGTCCGCGCTGCTGGCACAGTGTGCCGCCGTGCTGGTCCAGACCTCTGAATACGAGGGTTTCTCGAACGTGCTGCTGGAAGCAATGGCCGCACGCCTTCCAGTGGTGGCGATGGATGCCGGGGATACGCGGCGCATCGTGGAAGAGGGACAAACCGGTTACGTGGTTCCGGTAGGCGCGGTCGATCAAATGGCATCCCATATCCTGAACCTGCTCGCCGACCGCGAACGCGCGGCACAGTTAGGCGCAGCCGGGCGCGCGCGCGCCGAACAAGTCTACAGCACAGATCAACTGCCCGCGCGGTTGATCGCGCTGTTTGAGCACGTCCTAAAAAGCGAGCTGTACTGAATGCGAATCCTGTATCTGCACCAGTATTTCGCGCCGCCCAGCGGCGCAGCGGGGACGCGATCTTACGAGATGGCCCGGCGCTGGATCGCCAGCGGGCACGAGGTGCTGATGATCACCTCGGCGGCGATGCTGCCCGCGCCATATAACGCCCTCACACACACACAGCAGGTCGAGATCGCCGGGATTCCAACGGTCGTGATCCCGGTCGAATATGCCAACGCCATGTCATTTCCGGCGCGCATCCGGGCCTTTACCCAGTTTGCAGCGCAGGCCAGCCGCTACGCAGCCCTCCACCACGCCGACGTAATTTTTGCGACCAGCAC
>CAZMNL010000531.1:388-2850 GCA_964567525.1 uncultured Anaerolineaceae bacterium | reverse complement strand
GATGTTGTTGGCGAATCAAAACAGCCTCACCCCCCGGCCCCCTCTCCACACTCTGGAGAGGGGGAGTATGTGCGCAGTTAAGCCCCTCTCCGGAGGCTGGAGAGGGGTTTGGGGTGAGGTGAACCGGCGAAAAACCGATTCGCCAACGGCATCATAAACGCAGATTTTCTTTAAAGTAGACTCTGTGTTCTCTGTGACCTCTGTGGTGAAAAGCTTTCTGGCTGGAATCTGAAATGCCCCCTGGAGCGGGGCGCTTGACCGCAATCCGCAACCTGTGCTGTAATATTCGTTAAATCCGGCGTATGTACCCCGCACGATTAAGGAGATGATACGGTGCAAACGGAACTGAACGGCATTACGATTGAACTGGTGCAGGGGGACATCACCGACCTGGACACTGACGCGATTGTGAACGCGGCGAATTCGCAGTTGACCCTGGGCGCGGGCGTGGCGGGCGCGATCCGGCGCAAGGGCGGCCCGGCGATCCAGGCGGAATGTGACGTGATTGGGCATTGCGATGTCGGCGAAGCGGTGATCACGACCGGCGGCGAACTCAAGGCACGGTACGTGATCCACGCCGTCGGCCCGCGTATGGGCGAAGGCAGCGAAGCGGGTAAGCTGGCGAACGCTGTACGGGCCAGCCTGAAACGCGCCGAAGAACACGGTCTGCACAGTATCGCGCTCCCGGCGATCTCAACCGGCATATTTGGCTACCCGTTGGAGGGCTGCGCGGATGTGATGCTGCGCGTGATAGTGGATTTCACCTACGAGGAGTTGCAGCACCTCCGGCGAATTGTTGTATGCCTGTATGATGACCGTGCGTTTGCGATTTTCCAGAACGAACTGCGGCCCAAATTGGACGAATTGCAGGACGAATAGGACAGGTTTCCCAGTTCGCAGGGTGAATTCAGGGTAGGCGTACAGTGCATTTGTGGTACACTTTGCTCCGTTTGTTTCCGTCCACCAGGAGCAGAGGTCGTCACTCATGCGAGTATTGATCACGGGCGCAGCCGGATTTTTGGGATCACACCTGTGCGATCGGTTTTTAGCGGAAGGTCACCAGGTGATCGGCATGGATAACCTGATCACCGGGAATACTGATAACATCGCGCACCAGGCCGGTAACGAGAACTTTCTGTTCGTCAAACACGATGTCACCAACTATATTTACATCGACGGGCCGCTGGATGCGATTCTGCATTTTGCCTCGCCCGCCAGCCCGATTGATTATCTGATGTATCCCATCCAGACATTGAAGGTGGGCGCATTGGGGACACACAACGCCCTCGGTGTGGCGAAAAATAAGGGCGCAAAGTTTCTGCTGGCGTCTACCTCGGAGGTCTACGGCGATCCGCTGATTCACCCGCAGACCGAAGATTATGCCGGCAATGTGGACGCGATCGGGCCGCGCGGGGTGTACGACGAAGCCAAGCGTTTTGCCGAAGCGATCACGATGGCTTATCACCGCACACACGATGTAGACACGCGCATTGTACGCATCTTCAACACCTACGGTCCCCGGATGCGCCTGGATGATGGGCGCGTCGTGCCGAACTTCATCGGGCAGGCGCTGCGTGAAGAAGCCCTGACCATCTACGGCGACGGATCGCAGACGCGCAGCTTTTGCTACGTCAGCGATCTGATCGAGGGCATCTACCGCTTGCTGCTGAGTGACTTCAACGATCCGGTCAACATTGGCAACCCAACGGAAATGAGCATTTTGGAGTTTGCCGAAGTTGTAAGCGAGATGACCGCAAACCCGGCGGGACTGATCTACCAGGAAGAAAAACGTATCAAGGGCGATCCGCAGACGCGCCAGCCGGACATTACGCGCGCCCGGTCGCTGCTTGATTGGTCGCCGGAAGTGAACCTGCGCACGGGTATCCAACGCACGATTGAGTATTTCAAGGACCGTATCCGGTGATGTTTGCGGCAGCGCGACCACGTGCCCGGTGCAGTGTGCGGCTCAGAATGCGACTGAGTACGCTGCTGTGGGCGCTGCTGGCGCTCGGAGCCGGGATCGCGGTGGCGCTGCTGCCGCTGTCCGTCGTGATCGTGCTGCTTGCCGGGGCGCTGCTGATGTTGGCGCTGCTGGTTGAGCCGGTGTTGGGGATTGTGTTGGTGCTCAGCATTGCGCCCCTTAAAACTCTGATCGCTACTGAATACCCCCTCGCGGCATCTTTCGATCCCGGTCTGATCGGCATGGCGCTGGCGCTGGGCAGTTGGTTTGTGTGGCGCATGAGCACCGATCCGCATACGCCGCTGCCGCGCACCCGCGTGTATTGGCCGGTGGGCGCGATTTTAGCGGCGTTTGCGCTCTCAAGTATCCACGCGGTGTCGCTGGGCGCATGGGCGGCAGAGATCATGAAATGGGCCGCGATGCTCGTGTTGATCGCGCTGGCCCGAAACGCGCTGGACGCCATCGAGATGCCAGAAGCCGTGATGGCCATGGCGCTCCAACT
>CAZMNL010000531.1:0-378 GCA_964567525.1 uncultured Anaerolineaceae bacterium | reverse complement strand
AATGGGCCGCGATGCTCGTGTTGATCGCGCTCGTGCTGGACCTGGGCGATCCGCAGGGCGCGGGGCGCTGGCCCTGGATCGCGTTTGGAGTCGTGCTGGCCGGGACGCTGCAAGCCGTGATTGGCCTGTACGAGTTTTTCGGCGGTTCGGGCGCGCCCTACCTGTGGATTGCGGATTTTCGCTTTTTCCGGGCGTTTGGTACTTTCGGGCAGCCCAACCCGTTCAGCGCGTTCATGGGGCTGAGCGCGCCGCTGGCGCTCGGTTTGACCTGGGGGTATGCGCGCGGGGCGTGGGTGCGCTATCGCGCCGGAGGTACGTCCGGTGATGCACACGCCCCGGCGCTGATCGCGGTTGGGTACGCGCTGTGCAGTGCGCTGC
>CAZMNL010000530.1:0-2850 GCA_964567525.1 uncultured Anaerolineaceae bacterium | reverse complement strand
GGCGGTCGCGCTGGTCCAGCGGCTCAAGAAGGCGTCGATCTCGCTCTTGCAGCGCCGCCTGCGCATCGGCTATACGCGCGCGGCCCGCCTGATCGACATCATGGAGGAGGAGGGCATCATCGGCCCGGCGCAGGACGGCAGCAAGCCGCGCGAAGTGATCGATCACACCAGCCAGTCAGGCGACGATTAGTCGCACGCCAGTAGCTAACAAATCGTACCGCCCCGCCAGAAGCATATTCCGTGCGGGGCATTTTTTTGTATGCCGCCAAAACCCCGCAGTTGACAACTAAACTGATAAGTTTTATGCTGTACTCTACAGTGTAAAGTACATGCAAAGGATCGACCATGCCGCCACGCGGACGTTACCAGCAAAAACAGTGGGCCATGCGCGAAGACGCGATCCTCGACGCGCTTGCGGACCTCTCCAAAGCGCACGGATTCGCCAACGTCACGATGGACGATCTCGCAGAGGCTGTCGGGATCAGTAAGGCGACGCTCTACCAGCACTTCAGCAGCAAGGACGAGATGCTCGCCGCGCTGATCCACCAGCACACGGCGCGCTTTATCGACTGGCTGGCGAGCACGGAGGGTCAGCCGCCGGTCGTGCGGCTGCGCGAAACCGTGCGTTACCTGATGCAGGGGCACATCACGCCGTTGCGCGGGCTGATCCAGGTCGGGCGCGAGGACGTGATACCCGTCTACGAAGCCAACACTGAACTGGTCGCGCAGCACGCCCAGACGCTCGAAATGCTCGCCGCGATCATCCGTCAGGGCCAGACCGCCGGGACCATCGCACCGGACCTGCACCCGCAGGTGATCATCCATACCATGTGGGCGCTGGGCAATCTCGTGATGGGGAATGCGCCTTCTATGCCCGACCACGCCGACGCGCCCGACCGCGCCGCGTTTGTCGCGCAAACGCTGGCGCTCTTTGAGCGCAGCTTGCAGCCCGAATCACAAGCAACCGAGGAGTAAATTTCATGGCTTCCACATTTGACAGCATGACGGTGCCGGACGGTTCCGAGCATCACCGGCGGCGCTGGATCGCACTGCTGATTCTGAGCCTGAGCCTGACGCTGGTGATCATGGACGCCACCATTGTCAACGTGGCGATCCCGTCGATTGTCGCCGACTTCGACGCGACCTTCCGCGAGGTGGAGTGGGTCAACACGATCTACTCGCTGGTGTACGCCGCCACGTTGATCTTGTGGGGCAAGATCGGCGACCAATACGGGCGGCGCTTGCTGTTCCTGATCGGCGTGGTGATCTTCGGGCTGGGATCGGTGCTGGTCGGCGTGTCTACGTCGATAGAGATGCTGGTCGCCATGCGCGCGCTGCAAGGCGTCGGCGCGGCGATCCTCAGCCCCAGTACGCTGTCGATTGTCACCACCACGTTTAAGGGCAAGGAGCGCGGAATCGCGTTCGGCGTGTGGGGCGCGACAGCGGGCGTCGCGGCGGCATTGGGGCCGCTGCTGGGCGGCTGGGTGATCGACCATGCCTCGTGGCGCTGGGCGTTTTACATCAATATCCCGATTGTGGTGTTCGCCTTCATCGGCTCGATCTGGGCGATCCGCGAGTCGCGCGATCCAACGTCGCGTCGCTACTTCGACGTGCCGGGCACACTGCTCGGCGGGCTGGGACTCGGCGCGCTGGTCTTCGGCATTATTGAGGGGCAGGCGTATGGCTGGTGGAAGCCGGACGCGCCGTTCAAGGTGCTCGGCTGGCAATGGCCGTCTGACGATATCTCCATCGTGCCGGTGTCGATTGCGCTGGGTATCGTGTTGCTGGCGATCTTCGCGTGGTACGAGCTGCGCCTGGAACGTCGGGGCCGTGAGCCGCTGTTCGAGTTTGGGTTACTGCAATTCCGCAGCTACAAGTACGGTATGATCACCGGCCTGATCGTCAACCTGGGCGAGATCGGCGTGTTGTTTGCGGCGTCACTATATTTGCAGGGCACGAAGGGCCTGACCGCCTTCGAAACCGGCCAACATCTGCTGCCGCTGGCGATCATGGCGTTTATCGGCGCGCCGCTGGCGGGCGCGTTCTCGGCGCGCATCGGGCCGAAGTGGATCGTCACAACCGGCATGGTGATCGAGGTGATCGCGCTGCTGATGCTCGGCGGGATCGTCGATCCGGGCACATCCAGCACAATGATCGCGCTGATCCTGGGGCTGTATGGCCTGGGGCTGGGGCTGGCGATTGCGCAGTTGACCAGCCTGGTGCTATACGACATTCCCGGCCCGAAAGCCGGAATCGCGTCCGGCGGCAACAGCACGATTCGGCAGGTGGGCGCAGCGCTTGGCATTGCGATCATCGGCACGGTGCTGACCACCACGACCGAAAACGTGATGCAGGACCGGCTCGACGCCAGCGCGACGCTTTCCGGGCCGCAATATACCTATGCCCATATCGGTTTTATCGAGATCGCCAAGCAGCCGGTGAACTTCGAGGAACATGAACTCGCCGCCGCGCTGTCGCAGAGTTTCACCGTGCAGATGGTCGCCAACATGCAAATGGAGACTGCCGCCGCACAGCCGGTCGCGGAGATGCTCGCCGCGCAGGCCGCGCCGGAACTGATCCCGATGTTCGCGCGCGCGCGTACCGATGCCATGTCCTGGGCGGCGTTTGCGGCAGCGTTGTTTGTCGGCATCGGCGCGCTGAGTTCGATCATGCTGCCCAACCCGAAGGGCGAAGCCGGTCAGGGCGAGAGGGGGCATTAGCGGACCGGAACGAAAAAAGATTCACAACGGAGACATAGAGATACGGTATTAAAAGGGGTGTGGCTATTTTACGTTTGAGCCATAATCGATGACTGTTTCACTGAAAATCATTCTTCTCCCTTTCCAAAAC
>CAZMNL010000529.1:0-2852 GCA_964567525.1 uncultured Anaerolineaceae bacterium | reverse complement strand
GAGACGGATACCGTGACGTATGAAGAGTGGCAGGTCGTCGCGGTAGGTGTCCAGCGCTGCGATATGAGCCTGCGGCCTCACAGTAACCTCGCTATGCAGGTCGCGCGCATCGATCCGGCGGCGGTGACGTTTCGCGTCCACTACCGCCCGAATGATCCGCTGACGTTGGGCGGTTGGGTCGAGGCGCAGCCCGGCGCATTACTGATCGTCAATGCGGCGTTCTATGATGAACGCAACCGCGCCCTGGGTTTACTGGTCAGCGATGGCGAGGTATACGGACAGTCGTTCGTGGGTTTTGGCGGGATGTTTGAGGTCACGCCGGAAGGTGCGCGCGTGCGCTCGCTGGTCAGTGCGCCGTATCAGGGGACTCCCCTGATCCAGGCAGTGCAGGCGTTCCCGGTCCTGATCGAGACGGGCGGTGTGCTGGCGCGGCAGGGGGATGGGTTCAGCCAGAGCGCGCGACGGACGTGGATCGGGCAGGATGACACGGGGCGTATTGTGATTGGCGTGTCGTTGGTTCCGCTGACCTTCTCCGAGCTGCAATACTGGCTCTTCAACAGTGAACTTAATATCGATACGGCGTTTGCGCTGGATGGCGGGCGTTCTTCCGGCATGGCGATCAACGTGCCCGATCACCAGGAATTTTACCCGGCGTTTGACCGGCTGCCGTCTGTAATTGCTGTTTATGCACGGTGAGTTCTGCGGTATGATGGTGGGCGTTTGTTGTCCCGGCGTCACCAATCGTTGAAACGGATACCGTGCATGTCTCACGACTCAGAACCTATCCTGACCTTTCGCCTGACTCCTGATGGGTTAGTCCCCACTGATTACCAGGCCGCATCATTGGTGGAAGCCGTCGCGTATGAGCCGCAAGGCGTCTACACCGTCGCGCGCACATTCTACGGGGATCGCGCCCTGCTGCTGGATGCCCACCTGGATCGCCTGGAAGAATCCGCACACCTTGTCGGTATTCCGCTGCAACTGGATCGCGCGCGTCTGCGGGCTGCGCTGCGCGAACTGCTGGCGCGGGGGCGCTATCCCGATGCAAAATTCCGCGTCACGGTTCCGCGCGAAAATCCCGAACACCTGGTTTTTGCACTGGAACCGTTCCACCCCGTGCCAGAAGACGTGATGCAGGGAGGCGCGCACATTATCACACTGCCGATTGTGCGGCCCCAGCCGGACGCCAAAACGACCGATTGGATGGCGCAGCGCCGCCCGGCCTATGAGAGTCTGCCACCCGGTGTCTATGAGGGCGTGATAGTCGCGGCGGGCGGTCGCCTCCTGGAAGGGTTGTCCAGCAACATCTACGGCGTATTAGACGGGGTGCTGCGCACCGCCGGTCAAGGGGTGTTGGCGGGCATCACGCGGCGCGCGATTTATGATCTGGCTCCGCAGGTGCTGCCGGTCCAACTGGAGCCGCTGCACATTGACGATATCCCTCGCCTGAGTGAAGCTATGCTGACCAGCAGCGGGCGCGGCATCGTACCGGTCACGCGCATCAACGAGCATCCGGTTGGCGGGGGCGCAATTGGGCCGGTGGTCAGGCAGTTGCAGGTGTTGTATGATGCGTGGGTCGCTGCACACAGTGAGCCGATTTGACCGGGCGCTGGCATACGTTACTATAGAGTTTCAGTCTCGTCGTTACGCATTTGTGCCATTGCTGCGCGTTCGTGTTCCCATACGGGCAGCCCGGCGATCTGGCGGCGCAGGGTTTGCAGGCGTGGGTAGCCGTTTTCGTAGTCGGCGGCCCATTCCTGGGCAAACGCACCGCTGCGAATGGCATCCAACGCACTTTCCATCTGCTGTTTGAGCTTGACTTCCTTGAAACGGTCAATACGTGAGAGTGTACCGTATTGAGCAGCGCAATTGTGCATATCCAGGCTGGGCACAATGCCGGTTTCCGCCCATTTTGAGATGATATGGCCCAGTTCGCCGGAGAGATACTGGCTCATCACGACCGCTGCTGGCGGGAAGCCCTCGCGCAGCAGCACATCGAGCGCGGTTTGCAGGACGCCGTGCAGCGCGGGCAGCAGGGCCTGCTGGGTGAACAGGTCGAGTTCGGTTTCTTGCTGGAATGTGAGTTCCACTGCGCCGTGATGTAACGCGCCGAGCGCTTTAGCAACCGCGAGCACGCGCCCCCAGGCTTCGCCGGAAGCGTCCTGCTGAACGGCGACAAAGCTAGGGAATCCGCTGCCTTCGACATAACCTTCACGCACATACTGCCCGACAGCCTGCGGCGCGATCAGCACGACATCGACGAAGGTCGGCGGTTCGACGAAGCCAAACGTGATCGCGTAGCCAGAGGCAAAAACCAACGTGTTCCCTGGCTGTAGCCCCGGTGCAATAGTTTGCACATAAACTTGAGACATGATTTCATCCGGTAAGAGCAGTAAAATAACATCGGCGCGTGCAGCGGCTTCGGCGATGGGGAGTACTTCGAAGCCGTCGCGGTAAGCCTGCTCTGCATAGGCGTCCTGCTCATTACCGATCAGGACGGGAAAAGCGCTGTCGCGCAGGTTCAGCGCCATCGCGCGCCCTACATTGCCGTAGCCGATGATGGTGATGCGCTTGTCCATCAGCAGGCCCAGGTTTGCGTCCGTATCGTGGTAGATAACTGCCATCGGTGTGTTTGCCCTTCGTGATGCGTAGTTGAATGTATACGCATTCTAGCGATAAGTTGATGATCAGCCCAACACGACTTTTATAAGAACGCCCCGTAAAACCCATGTCTTCAGATTTGAGGTATAAGGGGCTATGTCTGTCGCTTGAGCATGTCTTGGCAACCCACCTACCACCCAGTATACTACGTTCACTTGCTTACTTTAAAAAAACAAATAAAATATTATCCT
>CAZMNL010000528.1:0-2853 GCA_964567525.1 uncultured Anaerolineaceae bacterium | reverse complement strand
GCTGCACGACGTGGGCAAAACGCGCGCGCGGTTCTCGATCCCGGAAAAAGTGCTGGTCGTGCTGGTGAAAGCGTTCGCGCCCCGGCTCTACCACCGCTGGGGCACTGAATCCGCGCAGGGCTGGCAGCGGCCCTTTGCGGTGAGCGTGCAGCATCCCGCCTGGGGCGCGGAGATGGTCGAGACTGCCGGGGGATCGCCGCGCGCCGTTGACCTGATCCGCCGCCATGCGCACCCGGTATCAAATCCGGCAAAAATCGACATCGATCAACTGCTAAGCGCACTGCAAAACGCCGACGACCGCAATTAAACGCCGGTCATTTAAACTTCCGGGGCGCTCAGCGCGTAATATAGATAGCATCAGACTATCAGTTAAAAGGAAAATTCCCATGCACGTTAATGTGGCTATTGTCGGGCTGGACCGGCTGAGCGTCTCGTTCGCGCTCGCGCTGAAGCGCTACCAGGAACAGCCCAAAGCGGAACATACATTTACGATCATTGGCAACGACCTGCACGGGCAGGCGATGAAAGACGCCGAAAAGCTCGGCGCGGTGGATAACTTCGACCGCAAACTGCTCAAGGCCACCGAGAACGCCGACCTGATCGTGATCAACGCCGCCCCGAACCAGCTCGAAGACATCTACGCGCGCCTGGGACCAAAGCTGAAACACGGTGCCGTCGTGCTCGATATGACGGCGCTCAAAGAACCGGCGGTCGCGCGTGCGAACAAATATTTCCCGCACAACGAGCAGGGCCAACTGCTGGCTTACATGGTGGGTATCATGCCGGTTGTGAACATCGGCGGGCTGTATGAGGCTGATTGGGGCGTAGAAGCGGCCCGCGCGGACCTGTTCGACAAAGCCGACGTGATCGTCGCGCCCGATACCCAATGCCCCAGCGAAGCCATTGCGCTCACCGAGGACATTGTGCGCCTGATCGGGGCCAGTCCGCGCTTCATGGACCCCGCAGAGCACGACGGCCTGATCGCGGCCACTGAGGAACTACCCAACCTGCTCGGCGTGGTACTGTTCAACATGCTGCAACAATCCGAGGGCTGGCAGGAACTGCGCCGCATGGTCAACCCGACGCTGGCGCTCGCCATCCAGAACCTGCGCTACCAGTCGCCGCAAGACCTGCTGGCGCTGTTCACCACCAACCGCGCAAACCTGCTGCGCCACACGGAAAGCCTGATCGGGGCGCTGGACGAACTGCGCGATATCCTGGCCGAAGGTCCCGACGAGGACGGCGAATACCTCAAGCTGGAAGCCTACTTGCAGCGTGTCAGCCAGGCGTGGGAAAAGTGGGACACCAAGCGTCACAGCGGCTCATGGGAAGATGCGCCCCAATCCGAATCGACTGTCGGACTGTTCGGCAACCTGGGCGGCATGATCATGCCGAGAACGCGCAAGCCGGACAACGATCATAACAAGTAAGCGAGCCTGTCCGCACGTGCCCCAGAATCACACCAGCACCGGAGACTACTATCTGCCGGTGCTGGTTGTTTTTGCAGGGTATAGGCGGGGATGTATGGGAGTCGAACCCACCGCGGCCCGCGCTGTGCGGCCCGCCACCGATTTTGAAGACCGGGAAGCCCACCGGGACTCATACACCCCCAGGGCAACTATACCGCAGGGGCGGGGTGCTGGCTAATATTCTAAGGCGGAATTAACGCACACCGCCGAGCAGCCGGTCCCAATCCCCGGACGCCAGCACGCGCGCATCATCCACGCGGCGCGTGATACGCAGCGCGTCCAACCGTTCAAGGAAGTCCAGCGCATAACGCCGCGTCGTGTTGAAATGGTCGCGCAGCGCGGCGACGGTCAGCGGTTCGCCGTTTTCCAGCGTGGCGCGCGCAAAATCCACCCATTCGCGCAGCACCGCCGGGCGCAGCAGCACCTCGTCGCTAATGCTCACCAGTTCGCCGCGCTCGATCAGGCTGACAACCACGTCATCACCGACCTGTTCGCGCGCCTGCTGTGCGGTGGGCGGTGCGTGCGGGGACCGGTCAAACGCGCGCAACAGCGTCTCTATCGCGGCGGTTTGCGCTGCCGTGTAGCGTAAGTGGTGATCAGGCGCACAGATCGCCTGATTCGCGGCAATGGCTACATGCCCGCCCGCCACCAATGCCGCCAGCACCGCCTCGAATACATCCGGCGCAAGTCGCAGACGGGTACGCAGCGCCTCGCGCGGGAGTCCCAAACGCAGCGGCTCGGCACGGTGGAAGTTCGCCAGCGCGTGTTCGACCCGGCTCAGGATGCGCTCCCAGGTCTGAACGTGTACCAGCCAATCCGCCTCGCCCAGGGGCAGCAGTTGGCCCGCATCTACCGCGCGATCAAGTTGATCGGTATCCAGATCGAGCGCCGCACGGCGCAGCGGCACGCCCTGCTGCGCCAGTTCAAGCAGCCGGATCGCCAGCGGATCGCCTTCGAACAGCGTCTCAAAGCGCGCGATCACGTCCGCCCTGAAGCGCTTCCAGCGGCGGCCCGGCGCAGTATCCAAAATAACGCCGCCGCCGATGGTTTCCGGCGGGGACGCGCGCCGGATAATATAACGGTCGCCTTTCGCGGCCACAACCGGGTTTTCGAGCCGGAGCTGCACCCAGGCATGTTCGCCGGGCAGGACCTGCTCGCGGTCCAGCACGCGCACGCGCGCCATCGTCTCCGCCGCACCCACGAAAAACTTAACTTCGGCATCATGCTCTAGCGGCTGATGCGCGCCGGGCAGGTAGCGCAGCCAGGCATCGGCTAACGTGGTCGGATGCCATACGCCGGGCAAGCCGAGCACGTCCCCGCGCTTGAGATCGCGTTTCTCCGCGCCGCGCAGATTCACCGCCAGCCGCCGCCCCGGATCGGCGTT
>CAZMNL010000527.1:0-2856 GCA_964567525.1 uncultured Anaerolineaceae bacterium | reverse complement strand
CAGGTGCGGCCACAGCCACGCCACGATCACCAGCGCGTAGACCACGAACGGGACAACGTAATACCACGCGGCGTTACCATCCCGCGCCAGGTTGAAGGCCGCGATATACAGCAGGTGCGCGCCCAGGAAGCTCAGCAGGCCGTAGAGAAACCAGCGCTCATCCGGCAGCATCAGCGCCACGTCCCCGATCAGCGAGGCCACCAGCCCGGTCACGATCAGGTTTTGATACAGCGCCGATTCAGGGTCCGGCGCGGCGAGCGCGATCCCGATGATCAGCGCGGTAGTCAGCGGCTTGAAGATGTATTCCTGCTGTTTGCCGTCCTCGCCGCGATACTTAGCACGGATCGTCAGAAACGCGCTCAGCAGCACGAGCACAGATAACAAAATGATGATGCCGTTCATCGTTTACCCCCTCAACACGCTTACAGACAGGCCCTCTCAGCGCGCGGAGACGCGCCCCACATCAATCGGCAGCGGCTCGCCGAGCACCGGCTCCGGGCGGCGCAGCAGGTCGATCACGGCCAGCGTCGTCGCCGGATATTCGCGCGCGGTACTGTACAGGATCGAGCGCGTCGGGTCGCGGTAGGCCGGCCCAACGTCGGCCACTACGCCCACCGCGTCAATGCCCAGTTCGCGGCAGGTCAGCAGCGCGCGCGGCATGTGAAAGTCCTGCGTGACCAGGATCGCGCCCTTCACCTGGAATATCTCGCGGGCGCGGTAACAGCTATCATACGTGCGAAAGCCCGCATAGTCCAGCACCAGCGCGGAGTCCGGCACGCCGAGCGAGAGCGCATAACGCCGCATCGCGCCCGGCTCGTTGTAGTAGATTTCGCTGTTGTCACCGGACAGCAGCAGCACCTCGACCTTGCCCGCGTGGTACAGCGCCGCGCCGGTTCGCACCCGGTCGGCGAGCATGGGACTCAGCCGCCCATCGGTGAACACGCGCGCGCCGAAAATCAGCGCGACCGGGCGCGCGGGCACGTCTTCGGCGCGGTAGATCGCGTTCTGTGCGCGCCAGATCGCATACGTGCGCGGCCCGAAGGCGATCCCCGCCGCGAGTACCATCAAGGCGAGCGCCGCGATCAGCAGGCGGCGCAGAATTTTTGTGTGTTGGTGTTGAAACAAGCGCATAACGGCCACACCTCCCCGTGATCAATGATCCGGTTCGTCCAGCCCCCCACCCCGGATTCTACACCGGGCGCGGGGCGTGTGACCACTGTGAAAAAGCCGCCGAACAGCGCCACCCGGCGCTATCCCGCCAGTTCCGCGATCAACGCGGGATCGTCATTGGCCGGGCTGTTGACCCGGCGCGAGACGGGCCACGCGGTCATGTGCGCCGCCGGATAGGGGCGCAGCAGCGGTAACAGGGCCTCGGCGTCGCGCTCGTCCGTGCCCAGCCAGCGCGCGTACTCGTCGCGCGGCAGGATCACGGGCATCCGGTCGTGAATCGGGCGCACCAGGTCATTTGGGGTGGTGGTGATGATCGTGCAGGTTGCCAGCTCGCCGCCGGAGTTGGGATCGATCCACTGTTCCCACAGCCCGGCAAACGCGAAGGGTTTCTCCTGCGCGAGCGTGATATACACCGGCTGTTTGATGTCGTCCCGCTTTTGCCACTCGTAGAACCCATCTGCGATGATCAGACAGCGCCGCCGCTTGAAGGCTGCGCGAAAGCTCGGCTTTTCATGGACGGTTTCGCCGCGCGCGTTGATCATCTTGCTGCCGATCCTGGGGTCTTTGGCCCACGACGGGATCAGGCCCCAGCGCAGGAACCCCAGCCGGTTCTCGCCACGCGCCGAGTCGCGGATTACGCTTGCGACCGGCTGCGTAGGCGCGATATTATAGCGGGGTTCCAGCCGGGGCAGGTCGCCGCTGAGGTCGAATATCTCGGTGAGCACATCCGGTTCCAGTTCGGTGAGGGTAAAACGTCCGCACATAATCATTCGCTTTCTCTCATTGGGTTACGCGAGATTTTCGCACATATGGTCGGTTCGGGGCAAGAAAAGATTTCACCACAGAGATCACAGAGCGCACAGAGAAAGACAAGGTAAATGCGAGAGAAGAACGCTACTCTGTGATCTCTGTGTGCTCTGTGGTGCAAAGCTTTCATCTACAAGGAGATATATACAGCCATGTTCACTATTGGCGATATCGAAATTCACATGATCAATACCGGCGTGGTGTGGGTGGACAGTGGCGGCCCCTGGGGACTCGTGCCGCGCGCCCTGTGGAGCCGTTACCTGCAACCCGACGCACAGCACCGCGTCCCGATGGTGCTCACGTCGCTGCTGGTGCGTGCGGGTGGCAAAACCATCGTGATCGATACCGGACTGGGCGATAAGCTCAGCGACAAAGAGCGCGAAATCTGGGGCCTGGAATATCCGCACGGCACGCTGACCGAGGGACTCGCGCGGGTGGGCGTCACGCCGGAGAACGTGGATATCGTGATCGACACGCACCTGCACGCCGATCACTGCGCGGGCAATACGCGCTATGCGGCGGACGGGCAGAGCGTGATCGCGGCCTTCCCCAACGCGGAATACGTCGTGCAGCGCGGCGAATACGAGGACGCCAGCCGCCCCAACGAGCGCACGCGCGCGACCTACATCGCGGACAACTTCGCGCCGCTGCGCGCGTCGGGGCAGCTCACGCTGCTGGACGGCGATACCGAGATCGCGCCGGGGGTCTGGGGCGTGGTCACGCCGGGCCACACCGACTATCACCAGGTGATCCGCTTCGAGAGCGCGGGACAACATGCGGTGTTCATGGCGGATTTAGCGACCTACGCGGCGCACTTCGAGCGGCTGGGGTGGATGACCGCCTATGCTTGCGCAAGCGCGATGGCACTCTCGAGCCCCG
>CAZMNL010000526.1:727-2856 GCA_964567525.1 uncultured Anaerolineaceae bacterium | reverse complement strand
AGGCGGACACCCGGATCCGCGTCTACCAGAGCCTGCGGCGTGGCGACCTGGCGGGCGCGCAGCGCCAGCTTGAAAAACACAACGTCGCGCTGATTGGCGTGCTGAGCGACAGCATGAATACTCAGGGCGCGGCGCTCAAGCTGGGCCTGAATGTCGATCTTTCCTCCAGCGAGCTGGAAACCCGGCAGGTTGACGTGGCAATCCCCAGGCCGCCGCCGATTGACCCCGAAGAATACGGTACGCCTGGCGTGCTGATCAATCACACGCTGCGCAATGGCCGCACCGTCCACAGCGAGGGGCATGTGGTGGTGCTGGGCGACGTGAACGCGGGCGCGGTGATCGTCGCCGATGGTGACGTGGTGGTGTGGGGGCGGCTGCGGGGTGTGGTCCATGCCGGGGCCAGCGGCAACGAGAAAGCGGTGGTCTGCGCGCTGCATCTCGCGCCGACTCAGCTACGCATTGCGGGCCACATCACGATCTCGCCGGATGACCGGCGGCGCAATCCTCGCCCGGAGATGGCCCAGGTGCGCAACGGGCGCATCGAGGCGGTGTCGTGGGAGATGTAGGCGATCAGCTATAAGCTATAAGCTATAAGCTGTAAGGCTGTTCCATAGAAATAACTCGCCCATTTGAGCGTTCCCACCACTTAATGTTCAGGTGTCCCCTTCCCTAAGGGAAGGGGGAACGCGCACGCAGTGCGCGCGGGATGGGGTCATTATTTTTATGGCGTAGCCTAAGCGATAAGCAAACGCGGGAGGCAGGGGGAAAATGCGTGATTTCAAGACGTTGGCTGTCTGGAAGAAGGCGCACCAGCTTGTACTTGACATTTATCATGTGACGGGGAATTTCCCGGTCACGGAACGGTACGGCCTGACGAGCCAGATGCAGCGTGCTTGTGCGTCGATTCCGACGAATATTGCCGAAGGTTGCGGGCGCGATAGCGATGCAGAACTGGCGTGATTTCTGGCGATAGCGATGGGATCGGCGAGCGAACTCGAATATCAGTTGATCCTTTGCCATGATCTGCAAATGCTCGATAAATCGGAATTTGACCGGTTAAATGCGCGGCTGTGGGAAGTAAAGCGGATGCTATACGGTTTCATGCGAAAGCTCAAGGCGGTTGATTAGCAGGCTTACAGCTTACAGCTTATGGCTTATAGCTTGTAGCGACTAACGAAAGGGAGCGGTATGGGGGCACGAGTCATTACGGTCACGTCCGGCAAGGGGGGCGTGGGGAAGACCACCGCGACGGCGAATCTGGCGGTGGCGCTGGCCCAGTTGAACAAGCGCGTCGTGTGCATTGATGCCGATATCGGGCTGCGCAATCTCGACGTGGTGATGGGCCTGGAAAACCGCATTGTGTATGACCTGGTGGACGTGGTGGAGGGGCGCTGCAAGCTGCGCCAGGCGATGGTCAAGGACAAGCGCGCGCCGGACCTGTACCTGCTGCCTGCGGCGCAGACGCGCGACAAAACCGCCGTCACGCCGCAGGATATGGTCCGGCTGACCAACGAACTCCGTGCCGATTATGACTTCATCCTGATTGACAGCCCGGCGGGGATCGAGTGGGGCTTTCGTAATGCGCTGGCTCCCGCCGATGAGGTCGTAGTGATCACTAACCCGGAAGCGCCCGCTGTGCGCGATGCGGACCGTATCATCGGCCTGATCGAAGCGGAAGACCGCCCGATCCCGATTGGGCTGGTGATCAACCGCGCCAAAGCGGACATGATCCGCAAGGGTGATATGCTCTCCGTGCCGGACGTGCTGGAGATTCTGTCGGTCCGGCTGCTGGGCGTGATCCCGGAAGATGGGCAGATTTTGGTCGCCTCCAACCGGGGCACGCCGCTGACACTGGATAACCAGAAGTCCCCCGCCGGGGATGCCTTCCGCGATGTGGCCCGGCGTCTGACCGGCGAAAAGATCCCGGTACGCGATCTGGCCCGGCAGGGTGGGGGCGTGATTCAACGCATGGCGCGGTTTTTGGGGTTTTCGAGATAAGGCTGATCGGCAGCGCAGTGGTCCGCTGATGCGGGCGGGCGATTCAAATCAATGTCAGGTTTACGTGAGAGGGATGGGGGCGTTTCATGGCTTCCTTTTTCGACCGTTTCAGGGGACGTAGAGCACCATCC
>CAZMNL010000526.1:0-717 GCA_964567525.1 uncultured Anaerolineaceae bacterium | reverse complement strand
AGCTGGTGTTGGTCACGGATCGCAGCAATATTGCGCCGGAGAAGCTTGAAGCGATGCAGCGCGAGATCATTGAAGTGATCCGGCGGTATATTACGATTGACAGCATGGAAGTGCAGATCAACATTGAGCAGCGCGAACGCAAACATTACCTGGTGGCGGATGTGCCGCTGACGCGCGATCCCAACTATGGCGCGATTGATGCGCCGGAGTCCGCGCCGAATTCGGCGGAGGACGATACCGAATACCTCGCCGCCACGCGCCCGCACCGGCCTATGGGCGCGGACGCCAGCGATTCCGCCGGTTCCGGCACGGGCGACGATGACGAGTCCGGTGGGGAGCCGTGATCGCGGGGTGGGGCGGGCCATCTCATGCGCAGCGCGAATCGGGGGCAGGTGAGGCAGCTTGCCCCTTTTGCGTTGGGGGGGTGTTTCACTCCTGGCGAAAAAGATTCTACCGCAGAGAACGCAGAGCGCGCTGAGAAAAAACAAGGATAAGAGAAGAACTCTCTTTTTGATTGGTAGAAAGAGTCAGCCCTACCCTGCCCGCTTGGGTGTACGAACGAGTTGTTAGACACAGTTGCAAAGTGAAGCAGGATTCGGATCAATAGTTGCTCACGAGCCAGGTCTCACCACAAAGCGACCGAAATCGGGTTATTTCGGGAGTAGGCTACCGTGACAGGCCTCACCCCCCTAACCCCCGCGTATGCTTCGCATACGT
>CAZMNL010000525.1:0-2861 GCA_964567525.1 uncultured Anaerolineaceae bacterium | reverse complement strand
GATCCAACCGGCAAGCTGACGGCTGACCGCTGAATGCTCTCAGCGACCAGCCAGAAAGGGCGCAACCGATGCCCGCAGAAAAACCGCCGTCCAACCGCGACTCGCAGCCGCGCCGAGGCCCGCGCGTGCAGCGCAGCAGCGCCCCGCGCCGCCCCGCCACCGAGAGCATCTATAAAGGCGCGTGGATGCGCTCGCGGCTCGAAGTCGAGTTCGCCAAACAGCTTGACGCGCGCGGTATCGCGTGGGAGTACGAACCGGAGCGTTTGCAGGGCGGGCGTTACCTGGTGGACTTCCACCTGCCGGACCTGCGCTGCTGGGTGGAGGTCAAGGGGCGATTCGAGGCGCGCGACCAACTGCTGCTGCCGCTGGTGGCGGGCCATCTCGACGGGCAGCGCAAGGCGCGCCTGTTCCTGTACATGCGCGACCGCGCCTTCCGCGTGACTGACAGCGGCTTCGCGGCGCTGAGTCACGCGGCATTCTGGGACGCGATCCGCGACGTGCCCGACGCGGAAGACCTGGACTATCTGCGGACGAAACGCCAGCGTGCGGAGCGCGCGCAGTCCGGTGAGGACGAAGAAACCAACCGCGAATAACGCGAATAGGCACGAACAGTTTTGGGAGGAAAGGTCATATGCGCGTCTATTTAGTCCGGCACGGCAAAGCATCCAAAGACCCGCAGTTCATCATCGACGCCGAGCGCCCGCTGACCGAGCGCGGACGCGACGATATCGCCGCGATGGCGCGTTTCATGGCGGCGGCAGGTATGGAAGTCCACCAGGTGCGCCACAGCGGACTCGTGCGCGCCGCACAGACCGCCGATATCCTGGGCGAACATCTCAACCCGCCGGGGGGCGTGGTCGCGGTGCGCGGCCTGCACTACGCGGACCCGGTCGAGGGGCTGGCGCGCGAGTTGCAGTACGAAACCGATCCCGTGATGCTGGTGGGCCATAACCCGTTTATGGAAAATCTCGTCGCGGCCATGCTGTTGATCAACACGGGGCGCACGCCGGTATGGTTCGCCACTTCGACGATCTGCTGCCTGGACTATCTCAGCGGGGAGTGGTCGATCAAGTGGGTGCTGCACCGCGAGTTGTTCGCGGGCTGAATGGTAAAATAGCTGTCTGACGCGGCGCATGGTATAGTGTAGCGCTGATTGCTAGTGCGAATTTAATGAACGGAATGCATAATGGGCAACCGCAGGATTTCGCTTCTCTGGCTGGCCGGAATTCTGGGCGCGGGCAGCGTGCTGCTGTACGGCTGTGGCGGATCGACGGAGACATCTCCGGCAGAAGCGCCTGACTCAGCCGCCATTCAACAAACGGACCTTCACCAAAACGAACCCGAAGTCGCCGCCACACCCGCCCCAACCCATACCATCGTCCCGACCTGGACACCGCCGCCACCACCCACCAGCACGCCGCCCACGATAACGTGGTATGTCTCCGGTGCGGAAAACGCGAACGTGCGGGCGTGCGGATCGGCAGACTGCGAGATCGTGAATACGCTGGCCTATGGGGACCCAATTCAGGTGCTCAGCATGGAGAACGGCTGGCACGCGATCCAGATGACCAACGGAACCATTGCGTATATTGCCGCGTGGCTCACCAGCCAAACGCCCTCGGAAGCGCAAACGGTCGTGACCGTGCCCCCGTTCCAGTTCCAGCCGACCGCGCCCCCGTCCTACAACTGGAATTGTAACGGGAATTTGTACGACTGTACCGACTTTTCAAGCTGCGCTGAAGCAAAGGGCTATCTGCGGGCCTGTCCGGGCGATCCGTCCCATATCGACGGGGACGGCGACGGTATACCGTGCGAGCGCGGCGTGTGCAGTTGGTAGCCGCTTTGGTGTATGTCAGAGGTCGTTTGAGAACCTCACCCCCCGGCATCTTCCGCAGGCGGGAACGTGACCTGCGCGTAGATGTCGGCCAGGGCCAGCGTGCAGCCCAGCGACCGCCGCATCCATGCCGCGCGCCTCGCTGAACTGCCAGAAGACGGCTTCCTGGCGCATAAAACGTTCAACGTGCGGGCTGTCCTGCGCCATCAGGATGTATTCTTGCAGCGACTCAAGCTCGCGGTAGTGCTGGAATTTGCGGCCCCGGTCGTAACGTTCGGTGGAGGGCGACAGCACCTTGATGATCACGGTCGGGTTGAGCAACACATCGCGCTGATCGTCCACGAACTGCGCCTCGCCACACACGACCGTGATATCCGGATAGGCATACGAACCTGTCGCCGGGGTGCGGATTTTCATATCCGAGGGGTAAACCTTGCAGGGGCGACCGCGCAGCGCGTGGACCAGCGCCGCAATCGTACTGCTCGTGATCAGGTTGTGCGCTTCGCTGGCCCCGCTCAGAGCATAGACCTCCCCCGCGATGAACTCGTGCTTGGCATCGCTGGCGCGCTCAAACCGCAAATAGTCGGCTTCGGTCATGCCCCGGTGGGCGTTGGGGATCGCTGGCATACCTGTTTCCTCGGTGTGGATAGCAAACTTTGATATGCATAGTATAGCAGTTCGCCCGGCGCTAAAGACGCCGGGCTATATATCTGACGTCCCATAAATGGGGCAGAAGCGTGCTTTTGCGGGCCGTTTCACGGTCCGCTAGGCATATAGCCTGGGTCATTCAGGCCCAGGCATAGGGCGATCACTTACCGCTTATCGCTTATCGCTTGATCACCACTTGCCCGACGGCGACTCGACCTTCTGCGCCGCGACCGGGGGCCGGTAATCCGCGATATCCAGCCCGTAAGCCTGCGCGACCAGTTCGACCGGGTGAATCGCCTTGCCGCCGGTCAGCGATTGAATCTGCCAGCGGCAGGTTTCCGTATCGCACACCACCGTATCCGCGCCCGCCTCGTAGACC
>CAZMNL010000524.1:0-2865 GCA_964567525.1 uncultured Anaerolineaceae bacterium | reverse complement strand
GCTAGAGTCAGTCATTGCATGACTGATCGCCTGAAACCCACTGAAGGGGTTGATCGCGCGCGGCCCCCCTCTCCAACTCGTTTGGAGAACGTATGCGCAGCACACGCGGGGATCAGGGGGGTGAGGTTTGTCCCGCGCAGGGCGATCCCCGCCCATTTTCATCTCTGCGTGGTGCCGCGTGCGCCACGCAGATCGGCACATTCTTTTTCTTGTTCTTCCTCCGTGTCTCTGTGCCCTCTGTGGTGAAAAAATTCTGCCCCCAATCTGGAATGCCCCCCTTTCGCGCTGCCCTTGCTAGCTCCCCGCCCGGTCGAGTATAATTGGGGCAGCAAAAAACCAGTTGCCAGGTATAAAAACGCATGACCCGGATCACGTCACAGCCGGTGTATCACGAGTCTGGAGAGGGAATCTAACGATGTCTGGTCATAGTAAATGGTCCACCATTAAGCGCAAGAAGGGCGCGGAAGACGCCAAGCGCGGCAAAATTTTCACCAAGATCGCGCGCGAGCTGATGATGGCGGCGCGCGAGGGCGGCGCAGACCCCGAAATGAACGCTACGCTGCGCCTGGTGATGGACAAGGCCAAAGCTGCCAACATGCCCAAAGACAACATCGAACGCGCAATCAATCGCGGCGCGGGCGTGGGTGACGATGCCGTACAGATGGAAGAGATCGTCTACGAGGGCTACGGTCCGCACGGGGTCGCGCTGGTGATCAACGTGGTCACCGACAACAAAAACCGTTCGCTGGCCGATATCAAGTACGTGCTCAACCGCAATAACGGCAACCTTGCCAATGCGGGCGCGGTGACGTGGCAGTTCAACCAGAAGGGCTATGTCGCGGTCAAGGCTGACGGTGCGGACTTTGACGAGGCGTTCCTGATGGCGGCGGACGCGGGCGCGGACGATGTGCAGGAAGAAGACGATATCTTCGCGGTGTATACCCCGCGTGAGGCGCTGGCAAAGGTCGCGGCGGCGCTGCAAGCGGGCGGCTATACCATCGAGGAACGCGAGTTGATCTGGATGCCGCAGAACGAAGTCGAACTGGAAACCGAGCAGGCCATGCAGGTCATGAATCTGATCGAAAAGCTCGAAGACCTGGACGACGTGCAGAGCGTGGCCTCCAACCTGAGCCTGACCGATGACGTGGCCGAGGCGCTGGCCGCCGCGTAACGCGGGCGCGTTTTGCCGATCTCGTCACATCTGGCGTATAGCGCAGCCGCGAGCCGATCTCCGGGTCGCGGCGCGTTCGTTCGTAGGGAAAGCGGGGAATCTGATCATGCTGGTCCTGGGCATTGATCCCGGTACGGCCACGACCGGGTACGGGTTGGTGCGCGAACATGCCGACGGCGCGCTGGAAGCGGTCGCCTATGGCGTGGTGCGCACGCCCGCCAAAACCCCGATGGCCGAGCGCCTGAAACAACTTTACGACGCGATCAGCGCGTTGATCGAAACGCACCAACCGGACGCCGCCGCCATCGAAACGCTGTTCTTCGGGCGCAACGTCACCACCGCGATCACGGTGGCGCAGGGGCGCGGCGTGCTGCTGCTGGCGCTCGCCGAGGCCGGGCTGCCGATCCGCGAATACAAGCCGTCCGAGATCAAGCAGGCTATCGCGGGCTATGGCAACGCTGATAAAGTGCAGATGCAGGAGATGATCCGGCAGTTGTTGAACCTGGACGCGATTCCCAAGCCGGACGACGCCGCCGACGGGCTGGGCGTGGCGATCACCGACCTGAATTCGAGCCGCTTCGAGCGTTTGGCGGGGGGGTGAGCGATGATCGACAGTGTAACCGGGCAGGTGGCGCGCGTCGCCAACAACTATATCGTGCTGACCGTCGGCGGGATCGGGCTGCGCATCTTTGTGCCGTCCAGCGTGCGCGACCACGTACAGGGTACGGGCGGCATGGTCACGCTGCACACGCACCTCGAAGTGCGCGAAAATGACCTGACGCTCTACGGCTTCGCGGAGCCGGAAGAGCGCGAGGTGTTCGAAATCCTGATCAGCGTGAGCGGCGTCGGACCGCGAATCGCGCTGGCGCTGCTGGGCACGCTGACGATCCAGCACCTACAGAACGCGGTCGCCAGCGAGGAGCCGGAGATTCTCACGCGCGTGCCGGGCATCGGTAAGAAGCTGGCGCAAAAGCTGGTCTTCGAACTCAAGGATAAGCTGGCGCTGGAGATTCCGGCGGGGCTGGCGGCGATCAGCGACCTGGACACGGACGTGATCGCCACGCTGACCGCGCTCGGTTACAGCATTGTCGAGGCGCAGGCGGCGGTGCAGTCGATCCCCAAGGACGCGCCGCACGAGGTCGAGGACCGGGTGCGGATCGCGCTGCGCTATTTTGGCTAACTGCCGGGAGAGGGGCACATCATGACCGACAACACGCCCGCCAACCGCGCGGACCTGCTCGGTAAACGCGTGGAGGTGCTGGACAAGGGTTGGATCGAGTTTCAGGATATCATGGGCGATGACCTGGCGATTGTCAACGCGGCGCGGGTGTCGTTCATGGGCGAGAGCAAGGGCGCGGAGCGCGACAAGCGGCTGTTGTTCTACCTGCTGCAACACCGCCACACCTCGCCGTTTGAACAGGTCGAGTTTAAGTTCCGCTGCCGTGCGCCGCTGGTGACGTGGTGGCAGTGGGTGCGCCACCGCACATGGAGCGTCAACGCGCAGTCCGGGCGCTATACGCCGTTCGAAGAGGGCGATTTTTATGTGCCGGACGTGTGGCGCTTGCAGTCCGGCGACAACAAACAGGCCAGCGAGGGCCAGCTCACCGGGCCGGAGGGCGAAGCGCTCACCGCGCAGTTGGTCGCGCACTATGCCGAGGGCTACCGGCTGTACCAGCGGGCACTCGATCAGGGGG
>CAZMNL010000523.1:0-2867 GCA_964567525.1 uncultured Anaerolineaceae bacterium | reverse complement strand
GCTGCTTGCAGCGCGTCTGCGGTAAATTTTTTGTTAGAAAGAGTCAGCCCTACCCCGGTTGAATCAGGCTATTGTCAAGCGCGCTGGAATTCGGTACTATAGATACATAGTATACGCGGGCATGGTGTAGTGGTAACACTACAGCCTTCCAAGCTGTCATCACGGGTTCGAATCCCGTTGCCCGCTTAAAAACGTCCGGGGGTTGTGCTGGGCGTTTTTTTCCTGACGGGCTTGTAGCTCAGCGGTTAGAGCAGCCGGCTCAAGATACCAAACCTAAGTCACGATGCGCTTTGCGCAAGCGTCAACGATAGGGTTTGATGTTGCGGGCTGCCGGGGAAGTAATTCTCCGGTGAAAACCTCTCAAATTCGGGGAAACCTACGTCACGCGATACGGCAATCCCGAGCCAAGCTCTGGGGCAGAGACTCACCAGAGAAGGTGTAGAGACTGGATGGGAGGCTCCCTGTAACCGCAGGGAGAAGGGACAGTCCAGCCCACAAACCCGAAAGGGGCCGTGAAAGCGGTAGCGGGGATGCATAACCGGTCGGTCGCAGGTTCGAATCCTGCCAGGCCCACACACCAGAACGCCGCACACGCGAACTTGCCGTGTGCGGCGTTTTTTTGCGGGCCAGCGTCATGCGCGGGGCGCGCAGCGATACGATATCCGCACTATACTCTAACCGGTTGCACGAAAACCCGTACTTGTAGCACAATAAGGTGGCAGCATCTACCGTGCCACTACGCAGGATACCGACAGCTTACGAAAGAACACCGAGCGAGGTCGCTAATGAGCCGTGTCAAGCCCCTTTTTCGATTAGTGCTGGTGCTGGTTGTGTTGATGCTCAGCATCATCGGGCCGGGACTCTCCCGCGCGCAAGCCCCTTCACAGTTGATCATCAACTATCCGGAACTGAAAGACGTTGACGACGCTTTACAACTGGGTTTGTATTTCACGTTGACGGACGTATCCGGGCGCGTCGTGCCTGATGCCGAAGTCCAATCCGCACGTATCCAGCTTGACGATGGTCAGATCGTAAACAATGCGCTCGTCGAACAGCCCGAAACGCCGTTCTTCATCACGCTGGTGCTGGATGCCAGCGGCAGCATGGGCGGCGCGGCCAACGACATGCGCCAGGCCGCGATCCAGGCGATCAACGACGCGCCGGAAAACGCCCGCTTTGCCGTCATCCGCTTTAACGAAAACATTGACGTGCTGCAAGACTTCACCGAAGACCGCAACCGCGCGATCAACGCCATCGGCGAAGTGCAGCCGATCAATCTCAGCGGCACGTGCCTGTACGACGCGGCTTATCGCGCCGTCGAACTGATGAGCCAGGCTCCCCCCGGACGCCGCGCGATCATCCTGTTCACCGACGGCAAGGACGAGGTTCTGGGCGGCGATCCGTGCAGCACCCAGGTATTTCAAGACGTGGTGAGCCTGGCGAATCGCGCCGATGCCCGCGTGCCGATTCACACGATTGGCATGTCCACGCGCGAAGAAAACATCAACGCCGGGGAACTGCGCAACCTGGCCGGGCAAACCGGCGGGCTTTCGGCTATCGGCGAGCAGGGCGAACTGGGCACGCTGTTCACGAACATTATGGACGCGCTCAAAAGCCAGTGGCTCGCTACCGGGCTGTTTTACCCGCTGGCCGGGACACACACCGCCACGCTAACGGTGACGCTCGACGATGGCACGATCCTGTCCGCCGTCACGACCTTTGAGGTCCTGCGCGATTACCAGGTGCCCATCACGCCGACCTTCACCCCCACACCGATTATTGTCAATCTCAACGTGGTGTCGGTGCAGTCGGACCTGGACCAGGACATGATCTACCTGGAAGTCAATGTCCAGGGCGAGCAGGTGATCAGCCAGTATCGCTTCGATTTCTTCGACGCGGACACCAACCAACTGCTCGACCAGCACATTGTGCCCAAACCGCTGCCTTCCCCGGTCGCCATCCCCGCCGGTAAACTCAGCGGCAAGCTCCGCGTCGAACTGCGCGCGCTGGATGCCCAGGGCGGTTTCATTGCCTGGCCCGGCGAACGTGACCGGCTGGTAGACAAGGCCGAGCACACGTTCTCTTACCTGCGGCCCACCCCAACCCCGCTGCCCGCCACCTATACCCCGATCCCGGTCGAGGTGGAGCTGCGGAGTATCAGCTACGACAAAGAAGCGGACATTATCTCGCTGGACGTGCTGCTGACCGGCGCGGAACAAATGGACGCGCTGGAGATCAACATTCTCAATGCGGATACCAATCTGCGCGTGAGTGTGTACCCCAACATCCGACCGGCGGACACGATCAATATCCGCGCGGAGAACCTGGACCCCAACCAGGACTATCGCATCTATATCGAAGCGGAAAGCATCGCCGGGCAGAGACGACGCAGCAACGAAATGACGTTTGTCTATACACCGATCCTGACGCCGACACCCACCGCCACGCCCACCGCTACGCCGGAACCGACGGAACGCCCCATCGAAATCGGTATCAGTGGTATTGACCTGGACGAGAGCGGCGCGGCTCTGATCGTGAAACTGCGCGACATCCCCGACGAGCGCATCAATGCCTACCAACTGCAACTGCGCAACAGCGAAACCGGGCTGGTCGTCGGTGAATTTGTGCATACCCCGCCGCCGTATGAGATTCGCATCCCGTTGGAAAACCTGCGACCGGGCGAATACACCGCCATCCTGCGCGCGCTGGGGCCGGGCGGTACGCTGCTGCTCGAAGCTTCGCCGCTGAACTTCGCGTATAAACCGGACCCGACGCCCACCCCGACCCCCACCGCGACCCCGTCTGCGACGCCCACCGCCACGCCCAGACCGCGCGCGGCATTTATCAAGTCCTGTACAATCAAAAAA
>CAZMNL010000522.1:0-2873 GCA_964567525.1 uncultured Anaerolineaceae bacterium | reverse complement strand
GGCGCTGACCATCGCGGCACGCTACGATCACATCGCGCCCTGGCGCTCGGTGGTCGTCTTCGATGACCTGATCCGCAGTCCCGACAAAACCGTGATCACGCTGGAAAGCGGGCACATCGGCATGGTGATCGGCTCCGATGCGCGCGAAAAGCTCTGGCCGCAGCTCAGCGCGTGGCTGGCGGCGCGTTCCTGAGCCTGTCCCCCAGCAGATTCGTGCTGGTCGGTCGGGGATGCGCTGGCTATAATGTGGGCCATGAGCGATTATCGAGACACGTCCACATCCCCCCCACCCGACTACACCGGGATCATGTTCGCCGCCGCACTGATGGCCGCCGCCGGTTGGATCGGGCTGTGGCTGCTGGTGACAACCGCCCTGCCGACGGCTTTCCCGCGCTGGCTGTTTTTTGTGTTCCTCTACCTCGCAGTGACAGGAACCGTGCTGCCCTTCGTGCGCTTCTTGAATGTGCGCTTCTCGGCGGAAGACACCCTACCCGCGTCGGGCGTGATTCTGCGCCAGAGTGTCTGGGTCGGGCTGTTTGCGGTGGCCTGCGCGTGGCTGCAAATCCCGCGCGTGCTGAACCCGGTGATCGCGTTTTTTCTGGCGCTGAGCCTCGCGGTGGTCGAGTTTTTCTTGCTCATGCGCGAAAATGATTGAACTTATTCTGGACACCATTTGAGGAAATTAGCCCGATGAAATCCGATCTTGATCGTTTGATGGAAGAACGCCAGATCGACGCGATTATGACGCTCGCCGGCGAGAACGAAGACCCGATCCGCACGTATCTGAGCAACGGCGTTGACTTTGGCGGGTTTGCGATCAAAAAACGCGGTGCGGCCCCGGTGCTGATCGTTAACCCGATGGAACGCGACGAAGCCGCCAAAAGCGGCCTGCGCGTGATCACGTGGGATCAACTGGGATACACCGAACTGCTGCGCGAATCCAAAGGCGACAGCGAAGCGCTGATCAAGGCGTGGTATACGCGCATCTTCGATCACTTCGAGATCGCCGGGCGCGTGAACGTCTACGGGATTGGCGACGTTAACGCCGCCTACCGGATGCTGACGATCCTCCAGGCGCACCTGGGCGACCGGATTACATTCGGGACGGAAGCGCCGCGCAAGACGATCTTTGACACCGCCTACGAAACCAAAGACGACGGCGAACTCGCGCGGCTGCGCGACGTGGCGCGACGTACCAGCACGGTTGTGCGCGCGGCGCGCGACTGGCTCGCCACACACCGCGCCGGGGATGGCGTCGTCGTGCGCCCGGACGGTTCGCCGCTAACCATCGGCGACGTGAAACGCTATGTGCGGCGCTTGCTGCTCGATCACGACCTGGAAGACTCCGAGGGCATGATCTTTGCGCAGGGGCGTGACGCAGGCGTGCCACACAGCGCCGGGGACGCCGCCGCCAACCTGCGCCTGGGTGAAAGCATCGTGTTCGACCTGTTCCCGCGCGAACCTAAAGGCTATTTCCACGACATGACGCGCACATGGTGCCTCGGTTACGTGCCGGAAGCGGTGCAGGCCGCCTATGATGACGTGATGGAAGCGTTCAACCGGTCGGTGGAAATGTGCAAACTCGGCACACCAACGAACACGGTGCAGGAAATGGTCTGCGCGTTTTTCGAGGAACGCGGCCATCCGAGTGTACTCAACTCGCCGGGGACCACTGATGGTTATGTGCATTCGTTGGCGCATGGCCTGGGCCTGAACGTACACGAAGCGCCCTACTTCCCCATGCATACCGAATCCTATCGCCTGCAAGCGGGCAACGTCTTCACCATCGAGCCGGGGCTGTACTACCCGGAGCGTGGCTACGGCGTGCGCGTCGAGGACACGGTGGTGTTAAACACGGATGGCACGTTAGAATCGCTGACCGATGTGCCTTACGATCTGCTGATTGAACTGACAGGTTAGACAGGATCAAGGACCGGCGGCGCGCGCCGCCGGCAAATACTATGACAACTATTCTCGGCATCGAAACATCATGTGACGAAACCGCCGCCGCCGTCGTCGAAGACGGCACGCACATGCGCTCAAACGTGGTCGCCTCGCAGATCGACCTGCACGCGCAATATGGCGGCGTCTTCCCGGAAGTCGCCTCGCGCGCGCACGTCGAAGCGATCCACCCGGTCGTGAAGCAGGCGCTCGATGATGCACAGGTCACGCTGGACGAGATCGCAGCGGTCGCGGTCACGCGCGGGCCGGGGCTGGCGGGGTCTCTGCTGGTCGGCGTGAATTACGCCAAGGGACTCGCGCTGGGGCGCGGGCTGTCGCTGGTCGGCGTGAATCACCTGGAAGGTCACGTCTACTCGCTGTGGCTGACCGAGCGCGAAGACCCGATTCATTTCCCCGTGATCTGCCTGATCGTCTCCGGCGGGCACAGCGAAATCGTGCTGATCACCGGACACGGCGACTACACCCAGCTTGGCACAACCATTGACGACGCAGCGGGCGAAGCCTTCGATAAGGTCGCGCGGCTGCTCAACCTCTCGTATCCGGGCGGGCCGGTCATCGAACGCACCGCGCGCGAAGGCAACCCGGCGGCGTTCGCCTTCCCGCGTGCCCTGCGCGGCGAAGGCTATGACTTCAGCTTCTCCGGCCTGAAAACCGCCGTGCTGCGCGCCGTCCAACCGGCGCACCAGGGCAAACGCCAGCCGAAAAGCGAGGGCATGACGCCTGACCAACTGCGTGACGATATCAGCATCCCGGATGTTGCGGCGAGCTTTCAAGCGGCGGTGGTCGATGTGCTGGTCGAGAAGACGGTGCAGGCCGCGCAGGACTACCGCGCGACGGAAATCTGGCTCGCGGGCGGGGTGAGCGCCAACGGCGCGCTGCGCGAGGCCATGACCGCCGCCAGCGAGCGCCCA
>CAZMNL010000521.1:0-2873 GCA_964567525.1 uncultured Anaerolineaceae bacterium | reverse complement strand
TGGTGTGGCAGGGCGAGGTCCTGGGCGTGATGGTCGCGGCAGTACCGGGACACATCACCGCGAATCGCGCGGACGTGCTGGCCTCATTCGCCGCGCAAACTGCGTCAGTGGTGGCGAATGCGCTGCTCTACGAGGAAGCGCAGCAGCTCAGCCAACTGAAAACGCGCATGATCCGCATGGCCTCGCACAACCTCAAAAACCCGCTGACCGTGATCCAGCTTTACGCCGACCTGCTGCGCACCCAGTTTGAAAACGACGGCACGCTGCCCCCGCGCTACGAAACCTCGTTCAACGCCATCAACACCGCCAGCGACGCGATGCTGAGCATCGTGAACGACATTCTCAACCTGGAACAGTCGCGTTCCGGGCAGATGCACATCGACAGCTATAACATGCTGGACCTGCTGCACGAGGCGGTGAACTACAACGTCGGCATGATCGAGCAAAAGCGACAAACCCTGGTGCGCGATCTGCCGAAGATGGTCCCGGTGATGCATGGCGACGTGATGATGCTGCGCGACGCGGTAGGCAACCTGTTGAGCAATGCGCACAAGTACACCCCCCCCGGCGGTACGATCACGCTGCGCCTGCGCGTCAACGACGGCATGGCGCGCATCGACGTGGACGACACCGGCTATGGCATCCCCCAGGACGCGCAGGCTAACCTGTTCCAGGAATTCTACCGCGTGCGCACCGTACAGACCGCCGAGATCAAGGGAACCGGCCTGGGCCTGAGTCTCGTCAAGGCGGTGGTGGAGGCACACGGCGGGCGCGTGTGGTGTACCAGCAGCGAGGGCCAGGGCAGCACGTTCAGCATTGAACTGCCGCTGAGATAGCCGCTCCCGCATCCGCCGATCACGACTCCGCTGTCGCCGGGACGATGTAATCTTCCACCAGGTTGAACTGGCACAACATGCGGTTATCGCGGAAGGCGTCCGGCGCGGTCTTGAGGTTGCCGGTCATCACCACGACCATATCCAGCGCCGGGATCACGGTGATGAACTGCCCGCCGAACCCGACCGCGACCCCGCTGGCGTGGCCGCCCTGCCCGCGCAGCCACCACAGGTAACCGTAGCTCAGGTCGCTGCACTCGTCGGGCTGGCGTTCAAGTTCGACCTGCGGCGTGTGCGACTCGGCGATCCACGCCGCCGAAACGATGCGCGCGCCGTCCCACGTGCCGCGCTTCAGCGCGAGATAGCCGATCTTCGCCATAGCGCGCGCGGTCAGTTGCAGTTCCGCGCCGCCGATATGGACGCCCTGCGGGTCGGCGGTCCAGGCGCGTTCGGTGATGCCCAGCGGCCCGAACAGGTACAGGTCGGCGTATTCCAGCAGGGACATAGCGACCAGTTTTTGCAGCGCCGCCGCCAGCAGGTGCGTATCGCCCGTGCTGTAATTGAAGCGCGAGCCGGGATCGTAGGCCAACGGGCGGTTTAGCACGTAGGCGCGCCAGTCCGGGCTGGCGGTCATCTGCACCACGTCCGGCCCGTATTCCTGCCAGTCCAGGCCGGAGCGCATGGTCAGCAGGTGCTTGATGGTGATGCCGCGCTTGATGCGGTCCTTGACCGTGCTGAACGCTTCCGGCAGGATGAACCCGACCGGCTCATCGATATCGCCCAGGTCGCCGGTATCGAGCGCGATACCGGTCAGCAGCGACGTGACCGACTTGGTGACGGATTTGACGTTGCGCAGCGCGTCCGGCGCGCCCGTGTCGCCGTACCACTCGTAGAGCAGATAGCCGCCGCGCACCACCAGCAAACTGTCCATGTGCGGGGTATGTTCGCGCAGGTGATCGCGCGCCGCGTCCAACCCGGCGGGGTCGAGTCCGTGATCGGCGGGGTCGGCGGTGCGCCAGCCATCGGTGGGCCAGTCATCGCGTTGGGGCGTGTTCATCGGGAAACCTGTCCTTCCTGAAGACCGTTTGCAGCTATTTTGCCCCCATGCCTGAGAGGGGATGGGGGCATCTGAACATCAGATGAGGGGCACGATCACACGGCAGAGGCGCGCGTTTAGCCGGTGGCGATATAGCGGCTGAGCTTGCTCGCCAGATTGCTCAGCGGCATGGTTTGCAGCCAGACCTTGCCGGGGCCGGTGATCGTCGCCAGGAACAGGCCCTCACCGCCGCCGATCCAGTTCATCACGCCCTTAACCATCTGGATATCGTAGTCGCAGGTCGGCTCGTACATGGCGATGTGGCCGGGATCGATCTTGAGCTTCTGCCCCGGCTTGAGTTCGATGCGCTGCACCTCGCCCGCGATCTCGACGAACGCCAGCCCCGGACCGGTCAGCTTTTGCAGGATGAAGCCCTCACCCCCGAACAGGCCCGCGCCGAGCTTCTTACGGAAGTGCATCGCCAGTTCGACGGACGTTTCCGCGCACATGAAAGCGTCCTTCTGGCAGATCATGCTGTGGCCCTCGGCGAGTCGCATGGGGATCACCTTGCCGGGGCTTTCCGGCGTAAACGTGATCATGCCGCTGGGGGCGTTGCAGGTGTAGGTCGTCATGAAGAAGCTCTCGCCGGAGAGCATCCGCCCAAAGGCTTTGCCGATGCCGCCTTTGGCGTTGGTGCTCATCTCGATGCCGTCGGTCATCCAGGCCATGCCGCCGGATTCGGTGTAGATCGATTCGCCCTGTTCCAGGCGGACTTCCAGGGCTTGCATGACATCACCGTGAATCGTGTGTTCCATGTGTGCTGTCTCCTCATGAAAATAGCGATAAGCCGTTAGCGATTAGTAGGCGTCTAAAAACAACACCGCAGTTTGAAACACTCCCCACCTTTGCAGGTTTCCAGATTCACCTCACCCCAAACCCCTCTCCACACGCGGAGAGGGGCTTCAAGACGGCCCTTGACTCCCCCTCTCCGGAGGCTGGAGAGT
>CAZMNL010000520.1:0-2881 GCA_964567525.1 uncultured Anaerolineaceae bacterium | reverse complement strand
TCCAGCGCCGCGTCGAAGTCCAGCGCCGCGACCGCGTCCCATATCCACGCGGCGAGCTTGCGCTTGCTGCCCTGGTAGCGCGTGGTGGGGAAGGGGTGATCGGTAAGCGTTAGCGCGGCATCGGGACGGGTCACAACTCACCGTGCGCGCGGTACCACTCGTAAGTGTCGCGCAAGCTCTGCCGAATCTCGATGCGCGGCTCGACCAGTTCGCGCCAGGATTTCTGGCAGTCAAAAAACATCATGCGCGTGCTGAGCACCAACTGTCCGCCCTCAATCGGGACCGGCACACCCCATTGGCGCAGCACGTCGGCCACCTCCGCCAGCACCAGCACAACTCCGCCGGGCAGCGGGACCGCGTTCATGGGCCGCCCGACGATCTCCGCCGTCAGCTTGAGCCACGCTTTATGAGTCAGGTCCACCGCGCCCAGCAGGTAACGCTCACCCGTGCGCCCGCGTTCGGCGGCGGCGACGTGCGCGGCGGCCACATCCCGCACATCGATCACGGTGATGCCGCCGGGCGGCACGGTGGGCGGCACGTTCCCGCGCGCCATTTCCAGCACCACGCTGCTGCTGATCTGGTTGAGATCGCCGGGGCCGGTGATCACCGTCGGGTTGAGGATCACGCAGTCCAGTCCGCGCCGGATCGCGCGGTGAACTTCGGCTTCGGCGAGAAACTTACTGTGTCCGTAGGGCGTCAGGTGCGGGTCGTAGTTGAAGCGCACGCGCTCATCGACCGGGCGCAGATCGTCACGGTAGCCCATCGCGGCGGCGCTGCTGGTGAAGATCACGCGCTGGACCCCGGCTTGTTCGGCGGCTTCTAACACGTGACGTGTACCATCCACGTTGACGCGGTAGATCAGGTCGGGATCGCTGCGCCAGTAGTCCGCGACCGCCGCGACGTGAAATACCCAGTCTACACCGTCCATCGCCTCGCGCAGCGAGTCCGGGTCCAACACATCGCCCATGACGTGCTCGCAGGCGATATCGTGAACCAGGTCGAGCCGGCTGGTTTCGCGGCGCAGGATGCGCACCTGGTAACCCATATCGACCAGCGCCCGCGCAACATGTGACCCGACGAAGCCCGTTCCACCTGTGACCAATGCTGTGATCATGCCCGTGTGATCCTTTCCTGAAAGTTACGTGTTGTGCTGCCTTCAATCTTACGGCGGGTTGGCGCAGAAGCCAAGTCAGGCGTTTCCATAGGGGTCAGGTTGACAGGCGAACGTGATGCCCTGATTCAACTGACCACTGAAAACTGATGACTCAACGCCGAGAACCGGGATTGTTCCTCACGGAGCCAATGCCATCTCGCGCGAATTGCGTAAGTCCTGACTAAAATACTCCCTGCGACTTGCGGCGGGATGCGTAAGACTTGGTATACTTGGGAGTAAGTGGGAAATCAAATTTAGAGAATAAACGGCTATGCCTCATTCACCATTAGACATCAGCGAACAAGAAATCCGCAAGCGCTGCGGTGCGCTGCTCGAAGCTGCTGTGCATGAAGCATCCCGGATGCGGCACAATTACATCGGCACCGAGCACCTGTTCAACGCCCTGTCCCAGATTCCAGGAGGCATTACGGTGCGCTTCCTGGTCGATGCCGGGCTGGAACCGCGCGCCATGCGTAACCTGATCCGGCGCGAAGTCGGCGCGGGGGATGACGCCGTGCGCGAAACGCCGCCGATTACGCCGCGCACGCACCGTATTCTGGCGATGGCGGTCTTCCTGGCGGACGACGCCGGGGACCGCTTCGTGACCGAAGAACAGGCGCTGCTGGCGATCTTGCAGGAAGGTGAGGGGGTCGCCGCGCGTGTGTTGATCCGGCACGGTATCAACATCGTACAGTGGATCGAACGCCTGCTGGAAGAGATGGAAGTGGGCCGCCTGGATGATGAATTCGACGAATTCCAGCTTGACGACTCCAGCCCGCTGCACATGCTCGACGATGACGACCAGTTCCCGCGCCGGATGCCAACCCCGCTGTTGGACAAATACGGGCGCGACCTGGTAGAACAGGCGCGGCAGGGCAAAATCGGCCCGGCGGTCGGGCGCGAGATGGAAATTCGCATGATCGCGCGCACGCTGCGCCGCAACAAGAAAAATAACCCGCTGCTGCTCGGTGATTCCGGCGTGGGCAAGACCGCCGTCGTCGAGGGGCTGGCGTATAACATCGCGCATGGCGGCGCGCCCAAGTTCCTGGAAAACCGGCGCATCGTCGGCCTGGAAATCGGGATGCTGGTGGCGGGCACGAGCCTGCGCGGGCAGTTCGAAGAACGCTTAGTTGGCATCGTGGACGAGGCGAAAAACGCGTCGGACGTGATCCTGTTCATTGACGAGATTCACACGATTGTCGGCGCGGGCGATACGATTGACAGCAACCTGGACGCGGCCAACATCCTCAAACCGGCGCTGGCACGCGGCGAGATCACGTGCATCGGCGCGACCACGTTCGAGGAATACCGTAAGGCTATCGCCAAAGACCCGGCGCTGGATCGCCGCTTCCGCACGATTGACATTGACGAGCAGGGTGTCACCGAGGCGCTGGTGGTGGTCGAGCAGGTCTACGACCGCTACGAAAAGCACCATAAGGTGCTGATCCTGCCGGAAGCGCGGCACGCTGCCGTGCGGCTCTCCGACCGCTATATGCACGACCGCCGCCTGCCGGATAAGGCGCTCGACCTGCTCGACGAGGCATGTGCGCGGCTGGTGATCCAGAACAACGCCGACGAGCGCGATCCCCAGGCCGACCTGCTGGAAGTCACCGCGCAGACCGTGACCGAGGTACTCAGCGAGTGGACCGGTATCCCGGTCAGCGAGCTGACCGCCAACGAGCGCCAGCGTTTCGCCCGCATGGCCGAGACGCTGCGCGAGCGCGTCAT
>CAZMNL010000519.1:0-2885 GCA_964567525.1 uncultured Anaerolineaceae bacterium | reverse complement strand
GTTACGGCTCGGCGGCGGGGCAGGAGTTCGCCTCGCAGGTGGTGGAGTTCGTGCGCTACCACGCGATGCGGACCAGCATCGACCTGGCGCGCGAGCGCGGGCCGTTCCCGGCGATTACGGGCAGCATCTACGATCCCGCCGATCTCAAGTGGCAGCCGCCGCAGCCGCTGGTCCCCTACGAGCGCGACTGGGGCCGCCCCGCGCTGGACTGGGCGGAGATCGTCGCGGGAATCAAGACGCACGGCATCCGTAACGGCGCTCAGTTGACGGTGGCGCCGACGGGATGTTTGGTTCCAGGGACGATGGTTACGACTGATCAGGGTATTTTGCCAATTGAGACTTTGGGCAATCCCAAAGGCTTGCAGTGGCAAGATATCGATATCGAGGTTGCTTCGGAAGGCGGCAACAGCGAAGCTACGCAATTCTACGTCAATGGTGTGGCTCACACAATTCGCGTACAAACCAAACGTGGCTATAAGCTGCAAGGAACGGACGGACATCGAATTCGAGTGTGGGATTGTGGTGTCTGGGTTTGGCGTCGAATGGACGAACTCCGCCCTGGGATGAAGATTCCGTTGGAGTCAACGGGTCTGATCGGCAGCCCACGCCATGTAAAGCTGAATGATGAGTTAACCACTGATTTCCATCCAACTCCTGTCAAGTTACCGGCTGAAATGACGCCTGATTTGGCATACTTGATCGGTTTCTTCATGGGCGATGGAAGTTTGAAGGTTCGTTCGCTGCGTTTTGCGATTTCAGATGAAGCCACAGAAGAACGGCTGACCCGGTTATTTAGTGATCTGTTTGACACGCATGTCAAGGTTAGCAGAGACAATCGCAGCCAAACGCTCAAGTCCCTCGCTGTTCACTCTCGAAACGTTGTCGAGTTTTGGAAGAACAATGGGTTCGCTAAACATCTGCCAAATGAAAACCATTCCGGTAAAGGCTATGAACCGCATATCCCGTTAGCTGTGTTGCGCACCAACGATCCTGAAATTTACGCTGCTTTTCTTGCCGGGCTGTTTGATGCTGACGGGACAATGCATAATGGTTACCTGCTCACGTGGACAACAACAAATCAGGTATTCCATGATCAGGTAAAGACCATCTTGCTGACACTGGGCATCTTAACCACATCTGATCTACAGACAACAGGCATGGGGCAGTCAACTGCATATCGAATGCGTGTGGCTCATGCTGATGCGGGCGAAGCTCTTGCGCACATGCTGCCTTATCTATGTCGTTTGCAATGGGCTGAGAGTGGTGTTCGCCGTAGAACATTGGGGGATACGATTCCGATTACACTCGCTAATTTTAAGGAATTGTATTCTTTTGCTCAGTCAGAAACCGAAAAGCGCGGCATTGGTAACTGGCGAACAACGGAGACTGCATCACGGTCGACCTTCAGAAATTTCGTTGTTGAACACCGTTCCGCGTTGGTTGAAGCTGAACTTACACATCTCATCGAAGCTGTTGAGCGCCCAGTGTTTTACGACACAATAACCGAAATCGAAGATGGTGGTTTGCAACCAACCTACGACATTTCGGTTCCGGGGCCTCATGCGTACATTGCAAACGGCTTTGTGAGTCATAACACGATATCCACCGTCGCCGGGATCGAGGGCTACGGCTGCGAGCCGGTCTTCGCGCTGGCGTACATGCGCTATGTCAACGACGGCGATAAGCAGTTCACGCTGCAATACACGTCCCCGCAGTTCGAGGACGCGCTGCGCCGCGCCGGACTCGACGACGCCGCGATCACGCGCATCGTCGAGCAGGTTAACGAGGTCGGGACGTGCCAGGATATCGCGGACGTGCCCGCGCCCATCCGCGAGACGTTCGTGGTCAGCGGCGACGTAACCGCCGAGGAACACGTCCGGATGCAGGCGGCGATGCAGGCGTTCACTGACAATGCGATATCGAAAACTGTAAATAGTCCTGCTAATACAACGGAAGCAGACGTAGGCAGAATGTATCAACTTGCCTGGGGCCTGGGCTGCAAGGGCCTGACGGTCTACGTGACGGGCAGCCGTGATAAGGTCGTGCTGGAAACCGCCGAAACGCGCAAGAAGAAGGAAGGCGGCGAGGTCGAACCGGTCCCGGTCGAGCAGCCGCGCCTGTTCAACGAGGAAAAGAAGCCGCGCCCGCGCTTCCTGGGCGGCAAGACCTACCGCGTACAGACGCCGCTGGGCACGACTTATGTTACAGTCAACGAGAACGGCGAGGGCAAGGGCCAGCCCTTCGAGATTTTCCTGCAAACCGCCAAGGCCGGGTCGGATACGGCGGCGGTGTCCGAGGCGATGGGGCGCTTGATCTCGTATGTGCTGCGCCTGTCCTCGACCGTCAGCCCGCGCAGCCGCCTGCGCGAGATCGTGCGCCAGCTCAGCGGCATCGGCGGCGTGCGCTCGATTGGCTTCGGGCCGTCGCGCGTCAGCAGCCTGCCGGACGGCATCGCGCAGGTCTTGCAGGAATATCTCGACGAGAGCGAAGAACTGCTCGGCCAACCGGCGGACGTGGGCGCGTATGTGCCGGAGAACCAGCTTCCGCTGGAACTGCCGCAGGGCAAAGACCGGCGGCTCGGCGACCTGTGCCCGGAGTGCGGCGCGGCCACGCTGGTCAACGAGGAAGGCTGCCGCAAATGCTATAGCTGCGGCTTCAGCGAGTGTTAAGTCGCACTTGTGACAGCGCGAATTTACCATGAACTCAAACCCGGCCCCGCGCCGGGTTTTTGCATCTTCATGATCGCGGCAGTTTTTGCGTGGATGCGCGCGCAGTGGTAAAAGTGGGTCAGCGTTTGACAGGTAAAGCGTCCATCTGGGGGTTCCCCCATAGTAGGCGTGCAAAAATGAGTCCGCGTTTTCGAAAGTTCTTTTTGCTTTACCTCA
>CAZMNL010000518.1:0-2887 GCA_964567525.1 uncultured Anaerolineaceae bacterium | reverse complement strand
CGTCAGGTAGCGCGTATCCAGGCCCAGCGCGGTATACAGCGCGAGATTTTTACCGCTCTCCGGCATGGTTTCCAGCGCCAGAGTCGTGCATCCGGCCTCGTGCAGCAGCGCCAGCCCGCCCGCGATCACGGCGCGGCCCAGCCCGAATCCCTGGCGGCGCGGCGCGATCCCCAGCGTGCCCAGCCAGCCCAGTTCGCCCCACACGTGCGTGAAGCAGTAGCCCACAAGAGTCCCTTCGGGATGTTCGATCACCATGCCGGGATACGGGCGGTGGATCGCGGCATGCATATTTTCCGGCGTGCGCAGGCGCAGCGTGCGCGGCAGTTTGCGCTGCTCGCGCCGGTAGGCTTCGAAGGCGTCGCGGTCCACCCGGCACACCATTTTGAGGTCGGCGGGCGTCATGGGCCGGACGACGTGCGGGAAGTCAGTCTTGTTGTCGGTATCAGGTTCGAACACGCAGCGCATCCTTTCCAGGCCGCCGGGTCGCGGCGATCAATCAGTTCCGTGACAGCGTGGAAATACGCGCGCAGACCCATTCGGCCCGCGCCGCACGTATCGCGGGCAGGTCCGGCGGTGGATCGGCAACCCCGGTATTTTCCAGCGCGAAGGACGCCGCCACCGCGCCGTAACAGGCCGCGCGGCGCAGGTCGCCGGTTTCCACCCAGCCGACCAGGAACGCGCCGCAGTAGGTGTTACCCGCGCCGGTCTGGTCCACGATCTGTGGCAGTTCCACCGGGGGCACGACGATCAGGCCGGTGTGGTTGCGCGCGCCGACCAGCGATCCGGCTTCGCCCATGCGCAGCGCGACGACCGGCGCGCCATCCACGAGCATCCGGCGCACCAGGGCATCCGGATCGCGCAGGTTGTAGACCTGCCGCGCCTCGACGAGATTCGGCGAGACGATATCGACCCAGGGCAGCGCCGCGCGGAACTCGGCGGCGTTTTCCGAAACCATGTACTGCTGGATCGGCTCCCACAGGATCGGGGTGCGTTTGAACTGCGCGCGCCACTGCGGAAGCGGGGCCGCGCCCGTCAGCAGGTACAGGCCGCGCGCGCCGCGATAGACCGGCGGCGTGAAGTCCGGTTCGGGCGCGAAGGCAAACGGCGCGTAGTCATCCACGCGGAAAATCTCGGTACGCCTGCCGTCCCACTCGAACAACTGCCACGCGCGCGCCTGCGGCTGGTCCAGCCAGATCAGGCCGCGCGTGTCGAAGTCGCGTTCGAGCCGGTCCCGCGCGCGCGGCGGCAGGTCGCGCCCGGCGCGCGCGATGATGCCCGCGCGCTGGTCCCAGATCGCCATACCTGCCGCCGCGTGCGAAACCCCGCCGCCCAGCACTTCCATGCGGGTTTCGCCGTCCGGCAGCACGATATCATCGACGATCACCCCGCCCACACACACGAACGCGGGGGAAGCTTGCTCGGCCATGCGCTGCTCCTAACGCCGCACGTCGTCCTGAATGTGGCTGTCACGGATGCGGCTCGCGCCGTCGGCCCACTCGACCGTGCGCCCGCCCTCGAAGTTACGGAAGTAGGCCGCGCCAATTACGGCGGCGCGCTCGGCGGCGAGCAGTTCGCCGGGGATGCTGTAGACCAGCGGGGCGAAGGCTTCGCGCACGTTGCCCTGCACCGGCAGGACGTGATCGACAACCGCGCGGATCGTCGTCTCGGACTGCGGCAGCACGCCCACCGTGCGCCGCCCGATAGACTGCGCCGCGCGCGCGGCTTCCGCCATGCGGTCCGCGTCGAAGTCCGCCGCGCTGATCAACACGGTCGGCGTATCGGGGCGCGCGCTGAAGTACTGGATGTGCGTCCATTCTTCGGTGTCCTGGGCCATCGCGGGATCGCCGCTGGCTTCCAGCATCTTCGCTGCGCTGAACATCGCCGCGCCATACAGCGGCCCGGCCCCGACGAACACAAATTCGGGGATATCGGTCCAGTGGTTGTGCATCAAGTCGTGGGCGACGGGTTCGCACGCTGTGATTGTGGCATCCATCACGTCCGCGAGATCGACGAGTTCGCGGCGCAGCGCGTCGGCGTCGGCGGTGGTCAGGTGGCCGCGCACCTCGCCGATGCGGATCGCGGCGCTGTAGAGCGCCACCTGTGAGGCGAGATACGAACGCACGCCGGGCACGACCATGCCCTGTAACTCGTCGGGCAGTGGCGGCACGGTGGTCAGGAAAACTTTTTCGGCGGCCTGGGCCAACGGCGCGTCCGGCGAGCCGGTCAGCGCGACGCCGACCGCGCCCGCCTTGCGCGCCAATTGCAGCGCCTCAAGCGTGCGGCTGACCCCGCCGGACACCGACACGGCAATCACCAGGTTGGTCTGGGGGCCGGTGGGCGGCAGGAAACCCGCCGTATAGCGGCTGAACGTCATCGCGTTGAGCGCCTGAGCCGGCACGCCCGCGAACTGGTGGAAGGCGAGTTCCGCGCCGACCGGGGCGTGATAGCTGTCGCCGCAGCCGGTCAGGTAGACGCGCTTGATCGCGGTGCAGAGTTCAAAGTCAAACGTGGCACGCGCGGATTCGTCAAACGGGCGCGCGATATCGCGCACGAGCTGCGGCAGGGTATCGACCTGCTGGTGCATGGGGGAACGGTTAGTCATCGTGTTTTATCCTACGGGTGGGCGTGGGTTTTCACCCTCAATCCAGAGTACAATTTTGTCGAACGTAGTTTCGTCCTGGAACTGCAAGCCCTCCGGGAAGCGCTGCAAAATTTCCGGGCTGATCATCAGGTCCAGGCCGAGTTCCTCAAACGAGCGGTCGCCTTTACGCGCGTTAAACTTCTCAATTTGTTCGGGGGTTGCTTTTTTTGTCATGATTTTCCTTCCGTTTGAAATGGGTGTGGCTATTTTACGTTTGAGCCATAATCGATGACTGTTTCACTGAAA
>CAZMNL010000517.1:0-2908 GCA_964567525.1 uncultured Anaerolineaceae bacterium | reverse complement strand
TTTGATCGCGGTCCTGGGCTATACCACGGTGTACGGCTTCGCGGTCCACAACATCCACACGCACCAACTGACGCGCGTGGCGGCCTCGCGCTGGTTTCAGGAGTTTGTGCCCGGCGATTTCGGCCTCTGGGTCGAAGGGGACGACGGCGCGCGTAAGATGGTCAACATCGGGCGCGGCGCGAATTCCCCGGCCCCGCACGTTTTCCGCCTGGAAGATGGCGAAACAACCGAGATCGGGTTCACGCTGGCGGTCGAGTCCGAACTGCTGGCCGTACAGTTCAACCTGCTGGGCGACCCCGCGCGCGACGACGGCGACGAGGTGCTGCGCGTGCGTCTCTTCCAGGATGTGCCGGGCCTGGGCCGCCAGCTCGCTTTCGAGGGCACGCTGGAAGCCGACCTGAACGCCAGCGAATCACCTTACGGGCAGGCGTATGTCTTGCAGCCCGGCGAACCCATGCGGCTCAGCGGGCCGCTGCCGGACGAGGCATTGGCGAATTACGTGATCGAGGTGGCGGTGATCTCCGGCGGGCCGGTGATGGCGACCCGCGAACTGCTCGAACCTGTGACCGGCGTGCTGACCGATATCCGCGTGGACCTGCGCGGCGTCACGGACGGGCTGCCCGCCGCGCTCGACTTGAACTTCGACCATGCCCCGCTGCTGACCGGGCACGGGAACGATATCCCCTCCACGCCGACGCATTGGAGCACCGAACGCGCGCATGTGCTGCCGTTCACCGTCCCGTTTGACGGCGAAATCCGCGCGCTGGAAATTCCGCACCTGGGCGACCCGTTCAACGACGCGGACACGGAAACGGTCCACTTCACGCTCACCGGGCCGGACGGCGCGACGACCCGCGCGACGATCACGCAGGACCTCAGCGCGCAGGGTGACGATCCGCTGGGGCCACCCGTGACCGTGACCTTCGACCCGCCGCTGCGCGTGCAGCGTACCAACGAGCAGGGCGAGCGCGCACAGTTCACGCTGACGGTCGAAGCCGAGGAAATCGTCTACACCTCCGGCCCGGTGGTCGCCTGGGAAGGCGACTGGGACGACCCGGTCCCCTGGCCGGTCTGCCCGCTGCCGGATGACGTGGTGTATGCCGATGACCTGCCCTCTGGCCTGTCGGATTACAACTGCGCCGCGCTGAACATGTACGGCGGGTTTTACGAGGGCCTCAAGCTGTGGATGGTTGCGGAAGACAACGCGCAGAAACGCTCCGCGATGCTCAACGCGCTGGACCAGGCCGACTACATCGTGATCACCAGCAACCGCTTTTACGACTCGCTCTCGCGCATTCCCTGGCGCTGGCCGATGACGCTTGAATACTATGACGCGCTGTTCAGCGGCGAACTGGGCTTCGACCTGCTGCGCGTTTTCGAGTCGCCGCCGCAGCTTGGCCCGTTCCGCATCAACGACCAGGCGCTGCCGACCGACGATCTGCCCGGTTGGGTTAACGAACACTGGGAAGCCGAAGAAGCCTTCCACGTTTACGATCACCCGGCGGTGCTGGTCTTCCGCAAGACGGACGCCTACAGCCCGGCGAACACGCGCGCGATCCTCGACCGCGCCGCGCTGCGCTCGGTCGATACCGCGATCCCCGGCTATGTTGCCGACCCGGAACCGGTTGATCTGGTGGTGCAGGGCGCAAAACCGGCGTCTCAAGCGCCTACGCTGCTGCATTTACCCGGTGACAAGTGGGACGCGCAGCAGTCCGGCGGCACGTGGTCGGACCTGTTCGACATGGAGTCGCTGGTGAACCGCAGCCAGTTAATCGCCGTGATCGCGTGGTGGCTGCTGATCGTCTTCGCGGGCTGGATCGCGTGGCCGCTGCTGTTCGTCAGTATGCCCGGTCTGCCGGATCGCGGCTTCCCAGCGGCCAAGATCACCGCGTGGCTGCTGGTCGCCTGGATCGCGTGGGTGGGCGGCACGGCGAACCTGCCGGCGTGGTCGCGCGGCGGGCTGGCGCTGATCCTGCTCGGCGTGGCGCTGCTCAGCCTGCTGGTGATCTGGCGGCGGCGGGCGCAGTTTGTGTTCTACGTCCGCGCGCACTGGCGACACCTGCTGGCGATGGAAGCGCTCGCGCTGGTGCTGTATGTCGCCTTTCTGGGCGTGCGGCAGGGCAACCCGGACCTGTGGCACAACGCCTTCGGCGGCGAAAAGCCGATGGACTTCGCCTACTTTAACGCGGTGCTGCGCAGCACGGTATTTCCCCCGCTCGATCCCTGGTTCTCCGGCGGCTACATCAACTATTACTACTGGGGCTATGTGCTGACCGGCGCGCCGGTGAAACTGCTCGGTATCCGGCCCGCGCTGGCCTATAACCTCGTGATCCCGATGCTCTACAGCATGACTGCGATGGGCGTGTTCAGCATCGCGTACAACTGGGTGCGGGCGCGGGGGGAACTGGCGAGTGAGATGGATTCACCTCACCCCAAACCCCTCTCCACGCGCGGAGAGGGGCTTCAAGAGCCTCCCCCTCTCCAGAGTGTGGAACGTATGCATAGCATACGCGGTGGCACGGGGGGTGAGGTGAACGACTCCGACCCCCGCAGCGGACGCCTGCCCTGGGGCAACCCCTGGATGGCGGGCTTGCTCGCGCTGCTGCTGGCGGTCGTGATCGGCAACCTGGGCACGGTGCGCGTCTTCGTGACCAACGTGGCGAAGCTGGACGACGGCGGTTACACACGCCCGGACCTGTACCACCAGGTGCGGCTGCGCGAGATCGAGGCGCAGCGCCCGCAGATTTACCAGGACTACTATGAAGATGCTCTCGACGACTTCCGCGACGACCACGACGGGCGCGATCCCGGCTCGCCGGAGGAACTGTACACGGTTTCGGCGGCGGCGCAGGCGCGCACCGACGACTACATCGAAGACTACGCCCACCACCCGCCGCTGTGGGAGCTG
>CAZMNL010000516.1:0-2908 GCA_964567525.1 uncultured Anaerolineaceae bacterium | reverse complement strand
CTATTTCGACGAGGAAACACAGTTCACGGCGATGGAACGGCTCACCGGCTGGCACGCAGGCATCATGGCGGAGTTCATCGCGCGCGGCATCGTGACGCCGGGCGTGTGGCCGATGGAGCGCGCGGTCCCGGCGTCAGCGTTCATGGATGCTGTACGCGCGCGCGGGTTCGCCGTGACCGTGCGCTGGGAATAGCACGCCTCAGGCTGCGACACGCGCTGTCAATGCGTCAGGTCGAGCGTGCCCTTGTGCCCGTCTTGATACGCCTGAATAATGCGCTGCGCGACCTGTTCCGGCGTGGCGGCATCGGCGGGCAGCTTCATCGGCACTTTGTCCCACAGGGGCGTAACCACCGCGCCGGGCCGCACGACCGTTACACGGCGTTTGCGCTGTTCTTTGCGCAGCACATCGGCAAACGCTTCGATCCCGGCTTTCGCGCTGGCATACGCGGCTAGTCCAGGCAGCCGCAAACGCTCGCTGACTGCGCCCAGCAGCACAATATGCGCGTCTTCGGCGAGCAGCGGCAGGCTGTGGTGCAGCGCCAGATATGCGCCGGACAGGTTCGCGATCAGAATACGCTGCCAGTCCGTAAAAGTCATTTCCGCTACCGGCACGGCGGCGATATCCCCGGCGGCATATACCCACAGGTCAACCGTATCGGCTTCCTGCGCAGCGAACATCACAGCCTGCTCGACCGCGTTTTCGCTGGCGACGTCGGCTTCAAACACGTGTGGCGTCAGGTCATCCAGGCCGTCTGTATGGCGCGCGACCGCAAGCACCGTCCAGCCTTCCTGCACCAGTGCGGCGACCGTCGCCCGCCCGATACCACCACTTGCACCCCATACCATCGCTGTTGCCACATCAGACTCCTGAGTTGTCGTTGAGTTTATCGAGTACTGCGAGGACATCGCTATTACGCGGAATGTCGCTCATCGAGTCGCCATAGTGCCGGTAATGCGCCTGGCCTGCTTTGTCCACGATCACTAACGCGGGCATCCGGCCCATCTTCAACCAGTTCACCTGCTGCCCGTATTGCTCCGCGACGGTGTGCTGCGGGTCGGCGAGGCCGACGAACGGCAGATCATGCTTTTCCCAGTGGCGTTTGAATGCCGCGTGAGACTCCGGCCCGACGACCACGATTTCCGCGTCACGGGCAACAAACTGATCATAGTCCTGGCGCAACTGCGCCATGTGCGCGCGGCAGTGCGGTCACATAAAGCCCCGGTTGAAGACCAGGACCACGTGCCGCTCCCCGCGAAAGTCCGAGAGGCTGACCGGCGCGCCGTTCACGTCTTCCCGCGTGAAATCGGGGGCCATGACGTCCGCATCTGCATTCTGAGTCACGTGATTACCTCCGCAGTAAAGATTACATCCTGAAGAAGAATATAGAGAACACAAAAACCGCCGCCAAGCAATTTAAGCACTTGCTTAGCAGCGGCTAGACTGGCGTTAATCCACGCGCCGAAAATACCCTACTCCGGCAGTTTCTTGAGCACGTCCTGCAAACCCACCGGCAGCGGCGACTCGACCGTCAACGGTTCGCCGGTATCAGGCCGCGTGATCGTCAGCGTGGCCGCGTGCAGAAAATGCCGCTTCATCTTGATACGCTGCTTGCGCCGCCCGTAAACCCCGTCGCCGACCACCGGGTGCCCGATAAACGCCATGTGCACGCGAATCTGGTGCGTGCGCCCGGTCCTGGGGAAGACTTCCACCAGGCTGTGATAGGCGTAGGTTTCCAGCACGCGGAACTCGGTGACGGCCTCGCGCCCGTCACGCGCGACCGCCATGCGTTTGCGCTGGTTCGGATCGCGGCCTATCGGCGCGTCGATGATGCCTTCTGGCGTTTCGGGCATGCCCTCCACCAGCGCGATGTAGCGTTTGCGCACCGTGCGCGCCTTGAACTGCGCGCGCAGGTGTTCCAGCGCGGCGGCGGTCTTCGCCACCACGATCACGCCGGAGGTGTCCTTATCCAGGCGGTGCACGATCCCGGCGCGTTCTTCCCCGGTGAGCGCGGCGCTCTCCGGCCAGCGTCCCAGGATCGCGTTGACCAGCGTGCCGGAACGGTGCCCGTAGGAGGGATGCACAACCATGCCCGCCGGTTTGTCGATCACGGCGATCTGGTCGTCCTCGTAGAGAATTACCAGCGGGATCGTTTCCGGCTGAATCTCGATTTCCTCTTCCTCAATGGGAAGCTGCACGCTGATCGACTCGCCGCCCTCAATGCGGTAGGACGCTTTCGCGCTGCGATTATTGACCGTCACCAGGCCATCACGGATCAGGGCTTGCGCCTGCACGCGCGAAAGCTGGTCCAGCCGCGCCACCAGCACCTTGTCGAGACGCTCGCCGACATCCTCGGCGGTGAACGTCACGGTTTCATATTGCTGTTCGCTCATGAGCTTTTTTCTCTGTTCCCGCCGCTGTTGCGCAGCACCGGACCTCTCGCTAGAATGCTGGCGGTCATGGATTCAAATCACACGAAGGAGCACCGTTTTGGCCCCTAACGACCGCTTAGTTACCGAAAACACGTTTTACGTCCGCTACGTGGAAACAGACGCGATGGGCATCACCCATCATTCCAATTATATCGCCTACTTCGAAGAAGCCCGCAGTCACTATTCACGCGAAGCCGGGCGGATTACGCCGACTTCGAACGCAGCGGCTACTGGCTGACCGTCACTGAGGTCCACGCGCGCTACATCGTCCCGACGCGTTACGCGCAGCAGATCACGGCGCGCTGCTGGATCGAAGAACTGCGCAGCCGCACGGTCACGTTCGGTTATGAGATCGTCAACGCCGCCACCGGCACGGTACACGTCACCGGCTATTCCAAGCACGTGTGCATCACGCACGAGGGGCGCGTTTCGGTGCTGCCGGAAGACTGGCGCGCCACCATGCGAAAGGGCTTGCCCG
>CAZMNL010000515.1:0-2910 GCA_964567525.1 uncultured Anaerolineaceae bacterium | reverse complement strand
GCCCTACAGCACCTTTGGGACCGAGTGGCCCAAAGAATGGATTTGCGCGCACCAGCCCGATCCCAACTTCCCTAACGCGCCCGGCGGCGACTTCGAATACAGCACCGCCGACGGTCGCCCGATGATCCACCTCTGGCGCTATAACTCCGGCCCCACGTCGGCCAAAACCGGCTGCTTCCAACGCCTGGGGCAGAACGGCGACGGGCTGAATCTGCGGCAGTACGAGAGCATGCGAATGCGCGTGACGATGAAGGTCGATCACCAGAGTCTCAGCGGGTGCGGCATCGCCGGGTCAGAGTGCGCGATCATGCTGCGGATCACGTATGTCTCGCAGGAAGACGGCGCTACGCGCGAGTGGTATCACGGCTTCTACTCCGTCTACCGGCCCAACGAGGGCCTGCGCATCTGTGATTCGTGCTGGGAACCGCACGAACAGGTCAACCCCGGCGCGTGGTATACCTACGAATCGGTGGACCTGCTCAGCGAGTGGCCGAAGGACCTGCGCCCCGCCGCGATCAAGCAGATCGAGTTTTACGCCTCCGGGCACGAATACGACGTGATGCTGACCGAGGTCGCCCTGATCGCCACCCTGCCGGATGCCACCGGTACGGATTGAGCTATCAGCCGTCAGCTCGCCGGGCTACAGGTCTAAAACCCCCGTAAACGAGGCTAAACCAGCGAGCAGCGGGCCGCGCTGCGGTCCAGCAGATTTATAGCCCGGCGGATTCACCGTCGGGCGTGGGTCGATCCCTGCCCCTATTCATCTCTTCGTCGTGTCCCGCCCGGCTTCCTACACAAATCTTGTGGTCGTCTGACCGGACATTTTCCTATAATCAACACTGAGCATGTGACAGAACTGTGCCGCCGCCCGTCACCGTCCCCACCGTACCGCACGCGGCATGGTGCGCTATCACAGGTCGCCGGATCGTGCCCACCCATTTTTTTTGTGCGGCATCATGCGCGATCCGTTTCTGGCATAACCTACTCAGAACTTAAGGAGAAACCACATGGCGATGAAGTACGAACTCCCCCCTCTGCCGTATGACTACGACGCGCTGGAACCCTACATCGACGAGCAGACCATGCGCCTGCATCATGACAAGCACCACCTGGGCTACGTGAACGGCCTGAACGCCGCGCTGGAGAAGCTCGAAGCGGCGCGCGGCAGCGGCGATTTTTCGGCGGTGCAGTCACTCTCGCTGGCCGCCGCGTTTCACGGGTCCGGCCACCTGCTGCACAGCATCTTCTGGCCCAACATGGCCCCGGCGGGCAACGGCGGCGGCGGCGAACCGACCGGCGAACTCGCCGCGCAGATCAACAAGGACTTTGGCAGCTTCGCCAACTTCAAGGCGCACTTTGCCGCCGCCGCGAAAGCGGTCGAGGGCAGCGGGTGGGGGCTGCTGGTCTGGGAACCCAACGCCGGGCAGCTCGTGGTCTTGCAGGCGGAAAAGCACCAGAATCTCACGCAGTGGGGCGTGATCCCGCTGCTGGTGCTGGACGTGTGGGAACACGCCTATTACCTGAAGTACCAGAACAATCGCGGCGCATACGTCGATAGCTGGTGGAATATCGTCAACTGGTCGGACGTGGCCGAACGCTTCAAGGCCGCGCGCGGTTAACCAGAGCCTGCCTATCACCAAACGCGCCCTCACCACGAGGGCGCGTTTTTTTTGCACCGTTTTCCCCTCAGTTTGGCAATCTGTGCCGAACGTCACAGATTATGATGATGTTTTGTCACGTGACATCCCGCCAGAGCGCGGTATAGTGTGAAAGACGCTTGAAATACAATTAAGTCTCCAACAGGAGTGAATCAATGCCACACGTAATCACGAGTCTCTGTCTGCGCGACGGCGCATGTGTCGATGTCTGCCCGAACGAAGCCATCGTAGCCGGTATGCCGGAAAGCGAATGGCCCTGGTATTATATCGATCCCGATACCTGCATTGACTGCGCCGCCTGCGTGACCGAATGCCCCTTCGAAGCCATCTTCGAAGAGTCCGAAGTCCCGGACGCCTACGAAATGCAGCCCGGCCAGGAACGTGTCCCGCACGACACCAAGCAGAAAGTCACCGCCGAGGGTGGTGAAGTGGTAGACCTGACCCCCGATATCGAGTGGAACTACAAGTTCTTCTCCGACGGGCCGGGCTACGACGCCGCCGGTTAACCTGACGGCGCATCGAACAAGCGCCGGATCGACGCTTGCCGGGGAAGTCTGCACGACTTCCCCGTTTCTGCTTTCTACGCTTCGCCTGTCTGCTCATCCCCGCGATTTGCGCGAATACCAGAGTTTGTTATAGTTGAAGCAAGCATCAATCGGCTGTAGCAATAGCGGCTATCGCGTTGGACGCAGCCGCTTAACTCCGTACATAGTGCATAAAAAAATATCGTTATGTTACCGAAGGAGAAAACCCGCATGACTCATATTATCACGAGCCTGTGCCTGCGTGACGGTGCGTGCGTCGAAGTGTGCCCGGTGGACTGCATCATCCCCGGCTTCCCGGAGAGCGAGTGGCCCTGGTACTTCATCGACCCCGAAACCTGCATTGACTGCGGCGCATGTATTCCCGAATGCCCGTTCGAGGCGATCTTTGTGGAAGAAGAAGTCCCGGACGCTTACGAAATGTCTGCCGGTCAGGGACGCATCCCCTGGGATACCAAGCAGCAGATCGATGCCGAGGGCGGCGAAGTGGTCGATCTGACCGTCGATATCCAGCCCAACTACGATTTCTTTGAAAACGGACCGGGCTACGATTCGGCCCCGTAAGCGCCGCACAACCCGGCAAACCTGAACACCGGAAATACAAAGAGGACGCCCGCAAGCGTCCTCTTTTGCTTTCGAAGCTCGAACGGGTGCAGCCTCGCCCGACGGTGAATCCGTCGGGCTACATGTCCGCTGGACCGCAAAGCGGC
>CAZMNL010000514.1:0-2913 GCA_964567525.1 uncultured Anaerolineaceae bacterium | reverse complement strand
CACAGTGACATCCACCGCTGCGACCGCTCCAACGATCACCGGGCTGACCGCGCCGGACTCCGGCAGGATCGAGATCGCGTGCGGCGACATCCCGCGCGGCACGACGCGCGCGCCGCGTGCCGGGCAGGTCGGCTATATGCCGCAGCGCGACCTGCTGCTGCCCTGGCGTACCGTGCTGGATAACGTGATCCTGGGGCCGGAGATCGACGGGCGACCCAAACGTGCCGCGCGCCGCCGCGCCCGCGAACTGATGCCGCTGTTTGGGCTGGAAGGCTTCGAGCGCGTGTTCCCCGATACGCTCTCCGGCGGGATGCGCCAGCGGGCCGCGCTGCTGCGGACCTTCCTCACCGACCGCGATATCCTGCTGCTGGATGAGCCGTTCGGCGCGCTGGACGCGCTCACGCGGCGCGAGTTGCAGCGCTGGCTGCTGGGCATCTGGCAGCAGTTCCAGAAAACGATCCTGTTCATCACGCACGATGTCGAGGAAGCGGTCTTCCTGGCAGACCGCGTGCTGGTCTTCAGCGCGCGACCGGGCCGCATCGTCACGCGCCTGGAAGTCACCCTGCCGCGCCCGCGTGAGTCGCTGTCGCTGCTCTCGGACGATCTGCGCCGCCTGGAAGCGGACCTGTTCGACGCGCTCGAAGTGGGCAGCGAAACAGACGCCGCGCCGCCGCGCTGACGCGCGATCTGTGCCGGGCGCGCGTCAGGGGGCGCTGCCGTTCACCCGCGCCAGCACATCCAGCAGCTCTTCGCCGTATTCCGCGCGCCGCCAGGGGCCAAGTCCGGGGATCGCATCCAGTTCTTCGAGCGTGGTGGGCACTTTGCGCGCCAGAATCCACAGCGTATCGCGCGCCAGGATCACGTCCGATTCGACGCCGCGCTGCTGGGCGCGTTCTTTGCGCCACGTCTTGAGCGCCTCGTAGCGTTCCAGCACATCGGGATCGGTCGGGCGTCCGCGCGGGGGCGGCTGCGGGGGCGGCGCGTTGCGGCCCTCGGATACCGCGTTCAGGATCGCGGCCCCGTCCGTGCGCACAAGCTGCGAACTCAGCCCCTTGATGTTGTAAAGGTCTTCGATACGCCGGGGGGCGAGTTCGGCCAGCCGCACGAGCGTGTGATCGCCGAAGACTTTAAACGGCGGGCGGTCTTTGCGGCGCGCGATCTCGTCCCGCGCCAGGTACAGCGCGCGCGCGATGGCGATCTGCGGGCGCGAGAGATTGCGCACCGCCTGGATGCGCCAGTACCCTTCGGGGTCGAAGTGGTATTCGGCGGCGGGCAGCCTGGGCAGCGCGGTGAACGTTTCGCGCGCCTCGACCAGCCGCCCGCGCCCGTCCAGTTCCGCGACCAGCCGGTCGCGCAGTTCCGGCAGAAAATGCGTGTCCATCTGGGCGTAACGCAGTTGCTCCGGGGGCAGCGGGCGGCGGGTCCAGTTGGCGCGCTGGAATTTTTTGTCCGCGCGCACCCCGAACTGCGACTCCAGGATATTTCCCAACCCGATCTTGCTCCAACCGCAGATGCGCGTCGCCAGCATGGTGTCAAAGATGTTAGTGAACTCGAACGCAAAATCGCGCTTCATCGAGATCACATCGTACTCGGCGGCGTGGAAGACGATCTCGATCTGTGGGTCGGCCAGCAGGTCGCCCAACGGACTCATGTCATCGACCGCCAGCGGGTCGATGATGAAATCCTGCTGGCGGGTGGAAAGCTGCACCAGGCACACGCGCTCGTAATAGGCGTACAGGCTGTTGGATTCGGTATCAACGGCCAGCAGGGGTTCGGAACGCCAGCGTTCGACATGGCGCTGTAACTCGCTGGTGCGGCGGATATAGATAACACGGGGTAACGATGAAGAATTCGGACTCAAAGCCAACCTCGGTGACGAAAATACGCCAACATCCCTATGGCAATGGAGAACATCAGGCCGATGATTAACATGAACGCGATGGGCTGACCTTGCAGCGGTAAATCCACGTTCATGCCGTAAATCCCGCTCAGCAGCGTCAGCGGCAGCATGATCACCGAGATCACCGTCAGGATGCGCATGATCTCGTTCAGCCGGTAAGTGACCAGCGTGTTCGCCGTATCGGACAACCCCATCATCACGTCGTAATGGTCTTCGATGATTTCCCACGCCTTGACAACGTGGTCGTAAATGTCGCCGAAGTAAACATCCAGGTCTTCGCGGATGTACGGGCGGTCCACTTTTTCGAGGTTGTCCACAATGCCAATCTGCGGGCGGATGATACGGCGCAGGGCGATGATATCGCGCCGCAGGATCGAAAGGTCCTGCATCACCAGCCGCGAGTCCTCGGTGAAGATTTCGTCTTCCAGGTGGCGAATGTTGGCATCGACTTTATACAGGATCGGGAAGACGTAATCCACCAGCCGGTCAATCACGGTGTAAAAGGTCTTACTGGCCCCGCGCCCCATGAAGCGCTCGCGCGCGTCCGCATCGTTAACACACTGCTCGAACAACTGCGTCAGTGGTTTGAGCGTGCCATCACTGACCGTGACCAGATAACCGCTGCCGACAAACATATCGACTTCCGCCGGGCGGCTGATGCGCTGCACGCGGTCCCACTGCGGGAACTGCATCACGACGAACAGGTAATCGTCATATTCGTCGATCTTGGGGCGCTCGATGCGGCTCTGCAAGTCTTCGAGGTCCAGCGGGTGAAAATGCGGGTAGGACTCCTTGATAAAGGTGATATCCTCAGGAGTCACGCGCTCGATGTTCACCCATGTTACGCGACCGTGTTGAATCGTCTGGATTGCCATAGGTGATATTATGGCGTGATGGGCGGCTGCGGTCAACCGCTGAGTTGCTCTCGGGTGCGTTTCAAATTCGGGGCAAAAAGATACACCACAGAGTACACGGAGGACACAGAGATTTTTAAGGGAAAAAAGAGACTGCCA
>CAZMNL010000513.1:0-2918 GCA_964567525.1 uncultured Anaerolineaceae bacterium | reverse complement strand
TCAGCCACGGTGTCGGTAACAATTCCCAGTCCATGCCATTGAACAGCGCCAGCGTACCGACGGGTTCGCCGGGCTGATTAAATGTAGTGCCGCCTACGGCGTGCAGTGCATTGTCTGGATCACCGTCAATGGCGTTGAATTGGCGCAACAAAAACAGGCCGCCATCACTCACGTCGGGTTCCTCGATAACGTTCAGCATGGTGCCGTCCCAGTGCAGAATCAGGCCCCCGGAGGTGGTGCCGTTTTGGCTGTGTCTACCAACCATCCAGATATCATCTTTGCTGATGACCAGGGAATCGAACATAACGGTGAAATCGCCTTCTCCACTGCCGCCAGGCCAGTCCTGACCGGGTTCTACGCCGGTCTCAATCCAGCCGGAACCATCGTTGACTAAAAACAGCGGAACGTCGTCGTCGATGCCCAACTGACCGCCACCGAACCCCTGGGCACTGCCGACAGCAATCACAGTGCCATCCGGCGCGACTTCGACTGAATAGACCTCAGCCGCGCGGCGCTGTATCGGCTCTACTGCAGAGTCAGGAATCTGGATTTCTTCCGGCGTGCTCCAGTTGCCTGCGCCGTCACTGACTGCCATCGCCGGGGCCGGATCTTGGCCGATTGAAAGCGGAAAGAACCAACCGCCGACATACAGCGTGCCGTCAGGCGCGACGCCCAAGGCCTGATATTCGGTAACAAACGGACCCAGCGCTTCGTCGTCAGGGCCGCCCAGATCGGTCCAGGTGTTCCCGTCGCGGCGCAGTACGTGGTATTCGCCGGGTGGGCGCACTTGGCTGGAGTCGGTAGAAAACATCAGCGCGTAGACCGTACCGTTGGCCTCTTCGGCGTCGACAAAAAAGTTGCGTACGCTGCCGGGGCTGGGCGTGTCCACGCGCTGCCAGCTTTCACACTGCTGGGCCTGGCTGGTCATGGATGCACCGACCAGCAGCAGCACGGCGGTCGTCAATCGGATGGGTTTTGTGGTGTTCATGAGATGACTCCTTCCTTTTCCAGATTCATTGATCAAAGGTAACGGGCGTGCCAGCGCCGCCGGCAGCGACATTGACACCGGGGGCCGCTTCGAAGCCGTCGGCAAAGACGATTTCGCCCGGCGGCAGGTCGACGATGGTCACCCCGAACAAGCCGCCCGTACCGATCAGCAGATCGCCGTCGGGCGCGAAATGCAGGGCAAACGACTGCGTCGTGGGCAGCGCCGAATTCTGCGGCGTGATGTTGGTGAATGATTGACCATCAAACAGCGACACGCCCCCCTGGCTCAGGCCGGAGACGAAACCGGCGGCCGCGACCAGGCCGTCGTCGCGCACCGCGACATCGTCGACGCGCTGATTGACGATGTCGGAATTGCTCTCGTCGAACACGCTGAACTGCGTGCCGTCGAAGCGCACCAGGCCGTTGGAAGAACCGACCCAGACACCGGCAACCGGATCGGCCGCGACCGAGTCGTAGGTGGTGTTCGGGTCGATCGGAATATCGGCACCTTCGACGAACGTGGTCAAGGTGTCGCCGACGACGCGGTGCACGGCGAGGCGCGAAACCACCCACAGCGCGCCCGAGGTATCAACCGAAAGCTGCTTGACGTCACATAGGGGGCACAATCCATCAAAGGTGTTCCAGACGCCGCCCTCGAAGAATTCCAGAAACCCGGCGCCGCCGCGCCAGATGCGGCCATCCGGCGTTTCGGCGAGTTCTAGCGCGCCGCCGTCGAATAGCGTCCAGTCGGCAAGGTCCGGGCTGCGGGCGGTGCCTGAATTGGAAACCATCCACCACTGATTGTTGCTGTCGAACAGGACATCCTCGACCCTCGGGGTGGTGTCGCCGAACGGATACACTTCCGCGCCGGCGTTGCGCTGGCTCCAGTTGCGCCATTCGCCGCTCGGTTCCAGCACCGAGGCGCCGGCGGTGTTGTTGAGCATCCACAGCCGGCCGAACTCGTCGGTATGGAAATTTTCGATCAGCCACCAGGGTACGCCGGTGTTGAAGGTGTTGTAGTCGCGCAGCAACGTGCCGTCGGCGCGAAAGTGGCCGACCGCGCCGATCGTGCCGAGCCAAAGGTCGCTGCTGTTGGGGTCGGTCGCGATCTCGATGATCTGGCTCAGGCCGGAAAGAAACGTCGTGACCGTGGTCCCGCCGTCATCGGTTCTGAACAGGTTGCCGCTAGTGTCGGCGAAATACACCGTGCCGTCGTCATCGGCGGCGATATCGCCCGCGCCACCGGCGACCGGGAAGAATTCGAAGCTGGTACCGTCGAATTTCCAGAATCCAGGCGCGCCACCGACCGGATCCTCGCGCAGCCACAGATTGCCCGCCGCATCGAATACCAGAAGATCGAAGTCGACCACATCACCACCGCGCAGCGTCCATTGACTGCCGTCGTATTCGGCCACGCCCGCGAGGTTGGAATGGGTGACCCAGACATGGCCGTCGGGCCCGATGGCAATGTTATCGAGGTCGATGAATGGTGGCTCCCACTCGAGCGGCAGTTCGGCGCCGACCCGGAAATCGGTCCAGTTCTGGCCGTCGAAACGCCAGACTGCATCGCCGTTCACGTTCGAATTGCTGTCGATCAGCCACACGGTACCGTCTGCCGCTATCGCCACGTCGCGAATATCGCCGATTTCCAGCGGAGCATTGGCTGTGTTGAAGATCTGCCATTGGTCGGCGGCGGCATCAAATTGCGCCAGGCCGCCCGCCACACCCATCCAGGCGCTGCCGTCGGGGGCGAACTCGATGTCGTTGACGAACTGCGACGGCAGGGGCGTGTCGCGATGGGGAAACGTCTGCCAGGTGCGATCACCGGGCCGCAGTATACCCAGCCCGCCGGCGGCCGGCGTCAGCCAGCGCGCGCCCACCCAGATTTGCCCATCACCGGCCACCGAGACCTCGCTGATCGCCTCGCCGGG
>CAZMNL010000512.1:562-2919 GCA_964567525.1 uncultured Anaerolineaceae bacterium | reverse complement strand
TGAGACGGCGCTGCTCTGCGCGCGGGAAGGAGCGCTCTGGCCAGCGGGCCGGGGCTGAAAGGGCCATCCGGTAACGTCGAGTTCCTGGCGTGGCTGGCGGTCGGTGTGGACGTCGCGCCCATTGACCTGCCGCCCGCGATCACGGCAGCAGTCGCCGCCGCCCACCCGCACACCGCGCCCGAAAACGGCTCACCTGCCGGGGAATCGGGCGATTCCAACGAAACTCCAATCTCAAACGAACCAAGTTAATACTATGCAGGTCATTAAAAAATCGCTAAATTGCGATACCATTAGAGATTAATTGAACAATGATCCTCAAGCGTATCACCGGGGGATGATTCATGCTGATTGTGAAGGACGAAAAACAGATGCAGGTTTGTCATAACTGCGGCAAAGAAAATGCGAATGCCGAGATTTACTGTTATGCGTGTGGACACATCTTACCAGCCGCATTGGCCGGTGAGATCGACGACACCACCGGCCAGCTCGACATTGTGCCGGACACCATCGATCCCCAGCGCCGCTGGGGAACCGCCTACTTCGACCGCCAGAACGAACTGCAACTGACCTTTCGCAACACGAACGAGTCAATTGTGATCGATCTCAACCGCGAAGTGGTGGTCGGGCGCTTCCACACCGAACCCAACACCCCCCTGCCGGATATCGACCTGACGCCGTTTGGCGCGCTGGAAGACGGCGTTTCCCGGCAGCATCTCAAGTTCGCGCGCGAGCACGATACGATGGTCGTGACGGACCTGGGCAGTTCGAACAGCACCTATCTCAACGGCCAACGCCTGATGCCCTACGAACCGCGCATCCTGCGCGATAACGACGAACTGCGCCTGGGCCGCCTGGTTGTGCGGGTGGCGTTCGTCTAGCACTGCGCCGGAATCCAGGCCGCCATCTCGCGCCGACCGGCTGTATGTGCCGGGGTACTGCCGAAGCGCCCAGCGAGTGCTGAGAATCACAGCGGTTCAACCGGCTGGCATTCGCATCACTCGCCGCGTTCTTCGCATCTGCCCCACACGCACGAAAATCGCTATAATCTACTTGCGCTACTTCTGGCCTGGGCTGCTGCGTCCATGCCGTTATCATGATTCTGGTGAATGTGATGTCTGAACTCGCAAACGTGCAAACCCGCCTGGACATGTCCTTTGACGATCTCTCGCTGTTGCAGCGGTCTTTAACCCACCGTTCGTATCTCAACGAGCATCCTGAACACGCATTGGAAGATAACGAGCGCCTGGAATTCCTGGGGGACGCCGTGCTCGACTTTGTCGCTGGAGCCTACCTGTATCACCGTTTCCCGGAGATGAACGAGGGCCAGCTTACCCGGCTGCGCGCCGCCCTGGTGCGCACCGAAACGCTGGCGCAATTCGCGCGCCAGTACGAACTGGGTAACGCGCTGCTGCTCGGACACGGCGAAGCCGAATCCGGGGGGCGCAAGCGTCCTAAGAACCTGTGCGGGGCGTTCGAAGCATTGATCGGCGCGTATTATCTCGATCAGGGCATGGAGGCGGTGCGGCGCTTCGTCGAGCCACTGTTCGAGCCTGCTGTGCGCGAGGTCCTGGCCCGCGCCGCCGACAAGGACGCCAAGAGCATGTTCCAGGAATGGAGCCAGGCCAACCTGGGCGAAACGCCCAATTACCGCACGGTCAGCAGCGACGGCCCCGACCACGCCAAAGAATTCACCGTGCAGGTGGTGATCAAGGAAACCGTCTATGGCATCGGGACCGGGCACAGCAAGCAGATCGCCGCGCAAGCCGCCGCGCGTGACGCGCTGCAAAAAGTCGGCGGGGGCCTGCTGTAGGCATTTGTTGGCGAGCGAAAAAACCTCACCCTCCGGACGCGCCCACAGGTCGCGCACGCTTCCCCCCTCTCCAGATCGTGACCGCAGGTCACGCGAGAGGGGGATTTAGGGGGTGAGGTTTCCAAACGATCTCTAGTAGATCGTATACAGGCACGCGCCCATCTTGGGGAACAGCACGTCGAACAGCGCGGCGGTCATGCCCCAGGCGTTGAAGTCGGGATACTGCGCGCGCAGTTCTTCCCGCGTGCGCCAGCCAAAGACCAGCGGCGCGACCAGGTTCGGCGGGACGTGGTTTTCCGTGCTGCCTTCCGCCGCCGGGATCGTCTCCACCGCCGCGATACGCCCGTCCTCAAACCGGATCACCACCGCCGACCGGAACAGGTCCAGCGTCAGGGTATGCGTCAGGCCCGCGAACAGGCTCGCCGCGAGGCGCGCTTCCAACACGGGCGCGATATCGCGCAGCAGGTGGGCGGGGTCCGGGACGTACAACTGCCACGCATAGCGCCCGTCATTCTGCGCATCCAGCGTGCGCCCCAACGCAACCAGC
>CAZMNL010000512.1:0-552 GCA_964567525.1 uncultured Anaerolineaceae bacterium | reverse complement strand
GGGATGCCTCCCTGATCCGCGACCGCGCAGGGATCGGCGAATTCGAGTCGACCATCGTCAGCCGCATATACGGCTTGCTGCGCGTCTCCGCCAACTGCCGCAGCCACACCAGCGCCGCCATGCCCACATCATAGGTCAGCGGCGACGCCTCGTGGACGATCAGCCCTTCACCGAAGCCGCGCGCGGCCACGCGCAGATACCCGGCGGGCGTGCCGTCCGGCGCGCTGACGATCCACACTTCGCCGCCGTCCGCCGTGTCGTCCAGGCAGTCGAGCAGGTAGCGCCAGGTCGCCGCGTCGCGCACCGTGCTGATATCCAGGTCGCGCACCGCTGCCGCGTAGAACGTTTCCAGCAGCGGGATGTCGTCCAGACTCGCCTGCCGGAAGGTGCAGCCCTGCGCCGACGCGGGCGCGTCATCCGGCACGCGGCGCAGTTCGAGCGTCCAGCCGCCTTCCAGCGGCAGTGCGTACTCGTAGCCGAACTGCCGGTAGTAGTACGGGATGCCCTGAATCTGGCTCACATGCGCGCCGGATTCGGCCAGCAGCGCCTTGA
>CAZMNL010000511.1:0-2930 GCA_964567525.1 uncultured Anaerolineaceae bacterium | reverse complement strand
CCCCCACTTGGACCGCATCCCACAAACCGCGTATACTATCCTCGTGTAACGCGCGTATAACTCCACCGGGGGATAGCCAACGCTGTTCTTCAGGAATTGTCGCTAATTTATTGTAGTTTTTGCGACGCAGCAGTGATGACCGTATATTTGCATCATCTGGATACGTCGTCAAATACAATCCTGCGGCATGGGCAATTTCTTCGAGAACAGCGATAATTGATAAGCGGTTAACGCAGTCCAGGCCCCGACAGACAAGAACAACCGCGATATGATCCGCATCCTAAGAAAATAGCAGCAACACAGCCCGGAGCACGGCATCCAATATTCAGGGCTGAAAGAGAAGCTTATTAAACCCTATTCTGTTTAGCACATTTCTTATATTCACGTAACCTATTAGATTCTATAATCACACTGAATGGCAGTAGACCGTGTTGACATTTTTACTCAGAGAGCAGACGTTTTCAAGCAAAAATGTCAACACTACCTCGCTCCCATAACAACAATTTTTCTTTCCGACCAGGATCCAGACCTCAGAGGGAGACATACGAATGATGATTTGGGTGGTTCTGGCCGGATTCGCGGCGGCGCTCGTCGCGCCCTGGGTTCACAGCCGCACACGCGGCCTGTCCGGGTGGGTGATCGCATTGCTGCCGCTCGGCCTCACGATTTATCTGGGAACACATCTCACCCCCATCGCTGATGGCGAAACGTTCCGCGAAACCTATACATGGGTGCCTTCGCTGGGCGTTGATCTCGCGTTTTCGCTGGATGGTCTGAGCGCGTTGTTCGCCCTAATCATCAGTGGCATTGGCACACTGGTCATTATCTACGGCGGCGGTTACCTTAAGGGCAATGCGCTGCTGGGCCGCTTTTATGCCTATATCCTGATCTTTATGGGCGCGATGTTGGGCGTGGTGCTGGCGGATAACCTGATTACGTTATTCGTCTTTTGGGAACTGACCAGCATCAGTTCATATCTCTTGATCGGCTTCAAACACAGCGAAGCGGACTCGCGGCAGTCGGCGCTGCAAGCCTTGCTCGTGACGGGCAGTGGCGGGCTGGCGATGCTGGCCGGGCTGGTGTTGCTGGGCCATGTGGCGGGAACACAAACCATCAGCGAGATGATGGCACAGGGTGCGCTTGTCCGGGATGATGGATTGTACGGCGCGATCCTGGTACTGGTGCTGCTGGGTGCGTTCACCAAGTCCGCACAGTTTCCGTTTCACTTCTGGCTGCCTGGGGCGATGGCAGCACCGACTCCCGTGAGCGCCTACCTGCATTCCGCCACAATGGTCAAAGCGGGTATCTACCTGCTAGCGCGGCTGACGCCCGTGCTGGGTGGTACAGACGCCTGGCAGATCGCACTGACCGGCATCGGCGGGCTGACGATGGCCCTGGGCGCGTTTATCGCATGGCAGCAGACCGACCTCAAGCGCATCCTGGCGTATTCGACCGTGAGCGTGTTGGGAATGCTGGTGCTGCTGTTGGGCATCGGCACGGATTACGCGGTCAAGGCTGCAATGACCCTGCTGCTGGCGCATTCGCTGTACAAGGGCGCGCTGTTCCTGATCGCCGGGGCGCTGGACCACGAAACCGGCACGCGCGACGTTTCGCAGATGGGCGGATTGTGGCGCGCCATGCCCTTTACCGGCACGGCGGCGCTGATCGTGGCCGCGTCGATGGCCGGGCTGCCGCCTCTGTTTGGCTTCATCAGCAAGGAAGTGTTCTACAAGGCCGCGTATGATGCGCCCAACCTGCTCGCGCTGATGACTGTGGCTGCCGTATTGAGCAGCGTATTTGTCGTCGTGGCAGCGGGGCTGGTAAGCCTGAAGCCGTTTTTCGGCGCGCGCGGCCATACGCCCAAAACGCCACATGAAGCCCCGCTGAGCATGATATTAGGGCCGCTGACGCTCGCCGGGTTGAGCGTGGTGTTTGGGTTCGTGCCTGCCATCGCCAATGACTACGCCGTGAAAGCAGCTACCCATGCTGCGCTCAATGACACCAGCGCCAAAGTATCGCTGGTGCTGTGGCCGGGCTTTAACTTCGTGCTGGTGCTGAGCATCGTCACGATCATTGCCGGGCTGGTGGTTTACTACCGGCGGGACGCGCTCCAGGCGCGTGTAGACTTCCTGGACGTGGGCGAACGCTTCGGCCCGGCACGCGGCTACCGCGCCCTGCTAAATAGTATGCTATGGCTGGCAGACCGGCAGACGCGCATCCTGCAAAGCGGCTATTTGCGCGTGTATCTGATCATCATTGTGGGCGTTACCACGCTGGTAGTGGGCTACGCGCTGCTGACGCAGACCAGCCTCAGCGGTGCGCTGCGTTCGCCGGATGTCCGTGTCTACGAACTGCTGATCGCGGGCGTGATCCTGGCAGCGACCTACACTGTGACACAGGTCCGGTCACGACTGGCGGCGGTAGCCGCACTGGGCACGATTGGCTACGGAATCGCACTGCTCTACATCATGTTCGGCGCGCCGGACCTGGCAATGACGCAGTTTGCCATCGAGACGCTGACCGTGCTGCTGTTTGTACTGGTGATCTACCGGCTGCCGCGTTTTGGGCGTATCTCTAACCGCGCGGTCCGTATACGCGATTCCGTGATCGCCATCAGCGCCGGGATAATGATGACGCTGTTGGTGCTGGTTGTGACCGCAAACCCGACAGACAGCAACCTGACATCGTATTTTGCCGAAAACAGTGTCACGCTGGCAAAGGGACGTAACATCGTTAACGTGATCCTGGTAGACTTCCGCGCGCTGGATACCCTGGGCGAAATCTCCGTGCTGGCGGTTGCGGCGGCGGGCGTGTTCTCGCTGCTCAAGCTGCGCCCGCTGGACGATGAATCGCGCAACCAATCCATACCTCATACCACATTGGAAATAAACGTATTGGAAGATGAACATATGATCGAGCCGACACCGCAG
>CAZMNL010000510.1:0-2930 GCA_964567525.1 uncultured Anaerolineaceae bacterium | reverse complement strand
CCCTACAGCGGCCCCGGCAGAGGATGAGTCCGGCGCAGACGACCCCGGCACGGACTCCGGCGCTGCCGTTGATCCGGCTGACTCCGGCGGTGATGATATTGTGCTGGCAGGCGGGGATTACGACCTGGGCTTTGAGGTCTATTTGCGCGAGTGTGCGTCGTGTCACGGTGCGGCGGACGGTGTCGGGCCGGGGCTGCGCACCATGAGCACTAACGCCGCCGCGCGCGTCGCGGGCCTCTCCGCTGAAGACTACGTTTACCAGTCGATTGTCGCGCCGGATGCGTTCCTGGTCGCAGGTTATGCTAACGCCATGCCGGGCAATTACGCCGAGACGCTCACCGGCGACGAGATCGCCGGGCTGGTGACGTTCGTGCTGGAATTCGACCCGGCGCGTATGGGCATGGGCGGCGGCGAGAGCACGGCGGTTGATCCCGGCAGCAGCGACACAACCGGCAGCGCGGCAAGCACCGGCAGCACGACCGGCGGCGAAGGGGCGGTCGGTCCCGCGTTGGAAGCTGAAAACGTCTTGAGCGTGGCGGGCCAACTGGTGATGGGTACGGTCGGCGGCGATCCGCTGCCGGAAGGACTGCCCGTGCAGCTTTACGCGGTGGACCCCCATAACAATCTCGCCGGGGTGTACGAAACCGCGTCCGGCGCAGATGGCGCGTTCACGTTTGAGAACGTCGCGCGCGTGCCGGGCATGGCGTATTTTGTGGAAGTCAACTACGACGGCGTGCCGCAGGGTACGCGCATCCCGGAAATTCAGGGCGACGAAACGCGCGTCACGCGGGATGTCACGCTCTACGAGCGCACCACCGAAACCGACTCGGTGGTGATCACCTGGGCCGAAGTGCTGATCAATTACGCGCCCGTCGAACAGGCCGGGCTGGAAGTCTGGCTCGATATCGAACTGGCGAACACCGGCGACCGCATCGTGACGACCGATGAGGTCGGCGCGCTGAACGGCTGGTTTGTCTCCGTCGAACTGGAACTGCCGGTCGCCGCGTTCGGCATCCAGCCGATGCAGGCGGAAACCAGCCAGCGTTACCAGGTCGAACTGGTCGAGGGCGTGCCGGTGGTCAAGGATACCTGGCCGCTGCGACCCGGCCAGGCGCACACGATCACGGTCGCCTACTACCTGCCATACAGCGACGGCGCAGTGCTGGAACACGCCTTCAATTACCCCGTGCTGAACGGCATCGTGCTGGTTCCTAACGATACGGTGGCCTTCAGCAGCGCGCAGTTTGACGAGGCGGGCGACTGGCGCGGGCGCGTGGCGCACAGCGGCGTGAGCGTGGTCGCGCTGGAACCGGGCGAGAAGATCAACCCGGACAAGGATTTCACGCTGGTGAAAGCCCACGACCTGCTGACACCGGTCGCACCTGACGAGCGTATGACGTTTGATCTGGACGGACGCCCCACGCGCACGCTGGAAGTCTTCCGCACCGGCACGACCCCCAGCGGCGGCGACGGCGACGATAACAATCTGCTGGCGCTGATCCTGGCTTTTACCGGCGGCGCGATCATCCTGTTGGCGGGGGTGCTGTGGGTCCGGCAGCGGCAGACGGGCGGGGACGTACCCGCCAGCGACACGGCGCAAACGCCCACACGCGCCGCGCGGACTGCATCCGCATGGAAGATGCCGCGCGCCAACGCCGGTAAGGATGCCCTGCTGGCCGCGCTCGCCCAACTGGACGATGCCTACAGCGCGGGCGAGATCGACGAAGAGACGTATCTCGACCGGCGCGCGATCCTGACGGAGCGCCTGCTGCCGCTGTTGAATGACGACGCGTAAAAATAGCTTTTAGCGATTAGCTTTAAGCTGTTAGCAAAAGCAGGCGGCGGCGGTGTGCGGTCCGCGCGAACCTTTGGTTCGTGCGAACCTGCGGTTCGTTAGCCGATGGCTTGAGCTTATCGTGCTAGAGTCAGTCATGGCATGACTGGTCGCCTGAAACCCACCGGAGGGGTTTATCGTGCGCCGGTCGCTGCCTTGCAGCCCCTTTAGTGGGCTTACCAGTCTGGTGTCTAGCTGCGGCGCTTGAGTGCGCAGCGAGGGCCGATGTGCGTTCATTTTCGTCTCTTGGTGGTGCCGCCCCAAACCCCTCTCTCCACGCGCTGGCGAGGGGGGAGAAAATCCAAAACCAGGTTTTAGCTCATCGCTAATTGCTTAAGGCTTATCGCTTAAAACATGATTGAAGTACGCACGCTGATCAAAACCTTTGGACTCAACCCGGTGCTGCGCAGCCTGGATATGGACGTGGCGCGGGGCGAGTTCGTGACGCTGCTCGGCCCGAACGGGTCCGGCAAAAGCACGCTGCTGCGCATCCTGTCGGGGCTGGCGCGTCCCACCGGCGGGACGGTGCGCATCGGCGGTTGGGACCTGCCCGCCGAAGCCGACTTCGTGCGCGCACAGTTGGGCGTGGTCAGCCACCTGCCGCTGCTGTATGACACGCTGACCGCCGAGGAAAACCTGATGTTCTTCGCCCGGCTGTACGACCTGCCGCGCGCCGAACGCCGCGCGCGTGTCCATGCCATGCTCGAACGGGTGGGACTGCACCGCCGCGCGCGCGACGTGGTGCAGACCTTCAGCCGGGGGATGCAGCAGCGGCTCGCCATCGCGCGCGCCATCCTGCACGATCCGGTGGTGCTGCTGCTCGACGAACCCTATACCGGGCTGGACCAGGACGCCGCCGCGCTGCTCGATGAACTGCTGCGCGAGGTGGCGATCACCGGGCGCACGGTGGTGATGACCACCCACGACCTGCGGCGCGGTTACGCGCTCGCCGACCGGGTGACGATCCTCAGCCGGGGCAAGATCGCGTTCGACGCGCCGACCGATTCGTTTGCGTCCGACGATCTGCCCCGCCTCTATGCCGATGTCACAGGAGCTGCAACCAATTGAAGTTAACCTCGAAACAGAAGAGGATGCC
>CAZMNL010000509.1:0-2931 GCA_964567525.1 uncultured Anaerolineaceae bacterium | reverse complement strand
CCTGTTGATCCTGGACGAGATCGGGCGCGGGACCAGCACCTATGACGGTATGGCGATTGCCCGCGCGGTGGTCGAGCACCTGCACAACAGCCCGCGACTCGGCGCGCGAACGCTGTTCGCCACGCACTACCACGAACTGACCGAGCTTTCGAACATCCTGCCCGGCGTGAGCAACTATAATGTCGCCGTCGCGGAAGATGGCGACTCGATTGTGTTCCTGCACCGGCTGATGCCCGGCGGCACGGATCGCTCGTATGGCATCCACGTGGCGCAGTTGGCGGGCATCCCGAAGGCGGTCGTCACGCGCGCCAACGAAATCCTGAAGGAACTCGAAGCGGCGGGCGGCGACTTCGTGATCCAGCCGCGCCAGCGCGACGGCGAGGGGCCGAAGCAGTTGACGTTTTTCCAGACCGACCCCGACCCCGTGATACAATATATTCAGGATATCAAGGTGGACCAACTGACGCCGCTGGACGCGATCACCAAACTGTACGAACTCAAGCGGCTGGCGGGCGCGGACGAGGAGTGAGGTCAGAGCGGTTTGGTCCGACAAGAGATTATTCTTCACCGCAGAGGGCGCAGAGGTCGCTGAGAAAAGATTGAGGGAGAGATTTCTATTATTCTCTGTTCTAAAACTCTGCGTGCTCAGCGTCCTCTGCGGTGAGTTTTTTAATGTACAATCTGGACAACGGTAAGCGGTGAGGTGGAAGGATCAACAGCATGGCGGTCGGTGTGCAGCGGGTGACGGTGGAGCAGTTCGACGCATTTGTGATGCGCCCGGAGAACGCGGCGAAGTCGTTCGAATACATCGGGGGGGAGATAGTCGAGGTGGTTTCGAATAGTTACTGTTCAGAGGTCGCGGCGAATATTGTGATTTTGTTGGGCGCATACGTCAAGAGCCGCAAGTTGGGCCGTTTGACCGGCGCGGATGGCGGTTATATCGTGGCGGGTGAGCGGTACATTCCCGACGTGGCGTTTACTTCATTTGACCGGCAGTCCAAACCCTCCCGCGACGCTTACAATCCCAATTCGCCCGATCTCGCCGTCGAGGTGATCTCGCCCTCCGATGACCTGAAATTGTTGCGTATCAAGGTCGTGAACTATTTGCGCGCGGGAACAACTGTCTGGGTGGTGAATCCCGATAAGCACGAAGTCGAGGTCTATGTCTCCGGTGAAGCGCCGCAGGTGATCGGCGCGGATGGCACGCTCTCCGGTGGCGCGGTGCTGCCGGGGTTTACGCTGGCGGTGAGTGAGATTTTCCCGGAAGAAGACCGCGAATAACCCCGGATGCGGATTTGACTCGCCCCGAAATCGGCACGTCTCCAACGTTGGGCGCGCGCATTCCCGGTTCGGGGTGAAAAGTCAATTCACCACAGAGGACACAGAGCGCACAGAGCAACAAAAGTAGAGAGAAGAGAGACATCGGGCAGGCGTGCCGGACCGTTTGCATTTGCTTTTCTCTCAAAAAAAACTTCTCCGTATGCTCTGTCGTGAGATTTTTCGCCCCAGAATAGAAACACGCCCCCACCACGATCCCTAATTTGCCTGATGCAATTTGCGCGTGTTACCATGAGGCCATTCAAACGTCATTCCTACGTAATCACCGGGAGAGATCGTGTACGACGATTCCGATACAACCGTAAAACGCTGGCGTATGCTGCCGCTGATGTCCGACTCAGTGCGCGCACGCCTGCAAGACTACCATCCTGTGATGGCGCAGGTACTCTATAACCGGGGCCAGGATACGCCGGAAAAAGCGCGCGTGTTCCTGGAGGGCAGCGCGGACGTGCTGCATAATCCCTTTGCCATGCACGGGATGTCGGACGCCGTTGGGCGTATTCGCCAGGCCATCAAACGCGGAGAATTGATCGCGGTGTATGGCGACTTTGACGCGGACGGCGTGACCAGTACCGCGCTGCTCACCCAGGCGATTGGGGCGCTGGGTGGGCGGGTCAAGCCGTATATCCCGAACCGGGTTGATGAGGGCTACGGACTGAACGAGGACGCGCTGCGGGCGCTGCATGACGAGGGCGTGAAGCTGGTCGTCACGGTGGACTGCGGCATCCGGTCGGTGGAGGAAGTCGCCTTCGGTAACGCGCTCGGCCTGGATATCATCGTCACCGATCACCACTCGGTCGGCGACGAACTGCCGCCCGCGCTGGCCGTGATCGACCCCAAGATTGACGCGCGGCTGCGCCTGGAAGAGGGCCGCGCCAACGGCTACCCGGAAGATATGCTCGCCGGGGTCGGTGTGGCGTATAAGTTGGCCGATGCGTTGTTCCGGGCGGAGAACAGCCAGTCGCGCTACCGGACCTCGTTTGTGCTGGAAGACCTGCTCGATCTCGTCGCGCTGGGCACGGTGGCCGATCTCGCGCCGCTGGACCGGTTGGAAAACCGCGAACTCGTGCGGCGCGGCCTGGACGTGCTCAATCGCGCGCAGCGGCCCGGCATCTACGAACTGGCGCTGGTGGCGCGCGTGGAGCCGGGTAAAATCAGCACGACCAGCATCGGCTTTATGCTCGGTCCGCGCATCAACGCGGCGGGGCGGCTCGATGACGCGATGCTGGCGTACCAACTGCTGATCGCCGGGCTGCCGCAGGCCGGGCGGCTGGCGCAGCAGTTGCAGGAGTTGAACATCGCGCGCCAGACGTTGACGCAGGAAGCGGTCAGCATTGCGCGCGAGCGTGTGCTGGAAGAAGTCGGGGAGCGCCCCCCGCTGATCTTCGCCGCCGACACCGGTTTTTTGTCCGGGATCGTCGGGCTGGTCGCCGGGCGGCTGTGCGAGGAGTTCTACACGCCGTCGGTCGTGATCGAGATGGGCGAGGACGAGTCGCGCGGGTCGTGCCGCAGCATCCCGGAGTTCAACATCACGCACGCGCTGGACCAGTGCGCCGATTTGCTGGTGCGGCACGGCGGTCATGCGCAGGCGGC
>CAZMNL010000508.1:232-2933 GCA_964567525.1 uncultured Anaerolineaceae bacterium | reverse complement strand
GCTGGTGCTGGGGACCACGTTTCCTGGTGCCGCTGCTGCCGCTGAGTTGTCTGCCGTTGATCATGCTGGGCGATTTGAGGGGCGTGGTCCGGCGCAGGGTGCGCGCGCTGGCCTGGGGACTGGTCGGCGTGGGGATGCTGTTGCGGCTTGTGGGGGTGCTGACCGACATCACGCCCCACTACGTCGCGCACACCACCGGCGAGACCACCGATGATGCGGCGATTCACTATGTCGTGCGCGAATCGGCGATCTGGTACGCGGCGGAACGCACCGGCGCAGGTGACACGGAGTCGCTGGCGTTGTTTCACCTGGACGATACCGGTTTGCCGCCGGTGTGGACCGTCGGGTTTCCGGCGCTGGTGGTGGCGAGCGCTGCTGTTTTTCACTTTAACCTTGCCAAGCGCGCGCTTACGCGGCACAATGGAGCGAGTTAAAATCTGATTGGATCAAAGTGGAGTAACCATATGTTGGGTTTACAGACGCGGCGGCGACGCGTGGGCCAACTCTGGCGCGCAATAGCGGCGAGTATGGTCGTGCTGCAACAGGCGATGGACCAGGCAAACGAGCCGAACGACGACAATGGCGAAAAATCCCGCGCGTTCTTTTATGGCGGGCAGGCCGTGATCGAAGGCGTGATGATGCGCGGGCGCTATGTCGCGGCGGTGTCGGTGCGCAATCCGAGCGGCGGCATCGTCACGAAAGAGATTCCGCTCAACGCGGCGCTGTATCGCGGGCGGATGGCGAAGATTCCGTTTGTGCGCGGGCTGGTGCTGCTGTGGGATGCGCTGGTGCTGGGCACGGGCGCGCTGATGTGGGCGGCGGACGTGGCGCTCGAAGAAGAGGAAGATATCGAGTTCTCGCTGGAAGGCGCGGCGGGTATCGGGCTGGTGGCGGTGTCGCTGAGCTTTGGCATCGGGCTGTTTTTCGTGCTGCCGGCGGCGGCGTCCGCTGCGGTGAAGGAGCTTGCCGGGTTTGATAGCAAGCTGGCCGCCGACCTGATCGAAGGCGTGATCAAGCTGGCGATCTTCATCGGCTATATCTGGGCGATTGGCTGGATGGAAGATGTCAAGCGGTTGTTCGGCTATCACGGCGCGGAACACAAGACGATCAACGCCTATGAAGACGGTGCGGAACTCAAGCCGGAGATCGTGCAGACCTACCCCATTGAGCACCCGCGCTGCGGCACGGCGTTTTTGCTGACGCTGGTGGTGCTCAGCGTGTTAATCCACATCATCACCGGGCGGCCTGACGGGTTGATCCCGCTGCTGCTGAGCCGCGTGGGGCTGATCTTCCCCATCGCCGGGACCGCTTACGAGGTGATCCGCTTCACGGCCAAGAACCTCGATAACCCGCTGGTGCAGGTGATCGTCAAACCGAATCTCGCGTTGCAGCACCTCACCACGCGCGAGCCGGACCTGGGCATGATCGAGGTTGGGATCGTGTCGTTGGAGCGCGTGCTCGCGGCAGAGGCGGCGGGCGTGGCGGTCGGCGAGACGACGATCAGCGAGCTTCCGTCAGCCAGTGCAGGCGCGGCGGCGGAGTCGCCGGGGGACTGAGCGCGAATTAGCGCGAATTGACGCGAATAAACACAAAAACGGGGCGATCCGGTTCAGGCCGGGTCGCCCTGTGCCGTTTCCACGATCAGCAGGTACACCGCACTGCGCGGGAGCTGCTCCGTGACCAGCCGCCCGGTTAGCCCGGCATCGTCCAGGCGCGGGTCGAGATCGTCCGGCCAGGGGCCGCGCTGCCCGGTGACGCGGTAGGCCAGTTCGAGCGTTTCTGCTGCGACCGATTCGCCGGTCAGCACGCCGCCAAAGACGATCACCAGCCGCCCGCCGGGCTGCAAGACGCGGCGCACTTCGCGCAGCGTGGCGGGGTCCAGGATAAACGGCGTGGGAAAGGTGCTGATCGCGGCGCGGAAGTGATCAGCGGGGAAGGGCAGGGCCTCGCCCCGCGCGCGGACCAGCGGCGGGCGATAGCCCCAGCGGTGCAGTTTATCGCGCGCGATGCGGCCCATCGCGGCGCTGAGGTCCAGCGCGACGGTGTTATAGCCCGCCGTGCGCAGGTCGATCTGCATGTTGCCGGTTCCGTGCGCGAGTTCCAGCACGCGCGTGCCCGGCGGCGCGTCGAGATGGCGCAGGGTGCAGCGCTGCCACGCGCGCCACTGGCCCAGCGAGACGATCCAGCTTACCGCGTCGTAGGTGAAGGCCATCTCGTTGTAGAGCGAAAGGCTTCCGTTTTGCATCGCAATCGGAGAAAGTTCCATGTCGCTAAAAACACACGCTGTTGCTTTCGGTCTTACCGCCCTTCTGTCTTTGGCGTTTTCCGCTCCAGCCGTAGCTGACGCAATGACTAGCGAGACATCGGCAGAAGTCGAAGACAGCCGCGGCCATGACCTCATGGTCGCTATGATGGACGTCTTTGTGGACGCGCTCGACCTCTCATTGGTTCAGTCCGAAGCGCTTCGACAGACACTTCTCGCGAGGGTCGAAGCGGATATCACCGCCTTCGTCGATCAGAAGTCTCATGACCGGGAGCAGGAAGCGATCCTAACATCGCTGACCCCCGAGGCACGGGATGTGACGCGCGAGTTCCTGCGATCACCCGCTGGGCGAGAGTACTTCGCTGCCGCGTCTGGCCGCCGTGTTGCCATCAGCTATTTGACAACGGACGAATTCCTTTAGCTTGAACATGACGGCCT
>CAZMNL010000508.1:0-222 GCA_964567525.1 uncultured Anaerolineaceae bacterium | reverse complement strand
ACTTGACGCCGGCAACTGACGCTATCGAGACGTGAACGGTGGATTACTGTTCACGCTCCAGCGATTCACTCAACGCCTAGCTTCCTCTTCAGGATCTCATTGACGGCCTGTGGGTTCGCTTTGCCGCCGGTCTCTTTCATCACCTGGCCAACGAACCAACCCAACGCTTTTGGCTTCTCCTTTACCTTGGCGACCTGATCCGGGTTGGCAGCGATAATCTTG
>CAZMNL010000507.1:0-2940 GCA_964567525.1 uncultured Anaerolineaceae bacterium | reverse complement strand
AGGTCACGCGGGAAAGGGGCAATGCGACCGAACGCGGTCGCACGGGATAGGGGCCAGTTCTCGGCTAACCATGCCGGGACCATTCTGCCTAAAACCCAACCATACGTCCCCTACGAATCAAAATGCACCCGATCTATACTTGAGTGATTTTCTTTATGCTTTGTAAAGATTTTGTGAATAATGTGAAAAATTACGCTGGAGAGTTGCTTTTGATGGAACCTCGTGTTAATATGTAGCTACATCGTCAATCCTTTATCAAGGAGCAAGTAATCATGTTGTATCTGCCTCGTGAAGAAGGTCAAGGTCTCGTTGAGTACGCGCTGATCCTCGTGCTGGTCGCTGTGGTTGTGATTATCATCCTGGCCCTGCTTGGCCCGGCCATCGGCAACATCTTCTCGAACATCGTCGAGAACCTGTAAGCTTCAATCTGAAGTGACCCATTGAACCCCGCGCCGCACGCGGGGTTCTTTTTTTTGTCCCCTGTTCACGTCCCCCCGCAAACACGCTAAAACGCAAGGAACCCGTAGGGCAGCCCTGCCGGTTTTTAGGTACACTAGAGCGGCTTTCCTGGAGAGGGGGCAGTTTTCGTTATGTGACGCGCGGTAAGGAGCACGCTATGTTTTTGACGACACGCTATCTGTGGGCCGCGATTGCCAGCCTGCTGTTGATTCTGGCGCTGGTGGGGTGTGATACCTTTACAGGCAGTGACCAGATCGCCGACCTGGAAACGCGCAATGCACAGTTACAGGGCACGATTGAGATCGTCGGCACGCCCGCGCTGACCATTGCGGCCCTGGAACAGGCCGCCACACAGAACGTGGTCTTTCAGGCGCAGTTGACCGAATCGGCGGTGAATTTACTCCAGGCCGAGTCTACGCTGACCGTGTACGAGCTAGGCGGCGGGGCGGGCGTGGTGGCTGCGCCCGGCGCGAATAATGCGGCAGCGACTCCGCTCCCGGCAGCGCCGCCCGGCGACCAACCCGCCGCTGTGCCGACGCCCTCGCCCTCGGCAACACAGCAGTCCTCGTCGTTTTCCGGCACAGTGATCGCTACCGGGCTGGACGATGCCGACTGCCCGCTGGGGATCATGTCTACTATTGACAACACCACCCCCGAACTATACGTCAATACACGCATCAGCCGCCTGTTTGCCGAGTCGCAAATCAGCGCGCGCTGGTATGTCAACGGGGAATTGTACTTCGACGACGTGCAGTGCTGGATTCCCGACCGGGACTGGGTGAACATCTGCGCGTACTGTTCGGTCACGCCGGACGGGGCAACGTTCCCGGTCGGTAGCTGGTCGGTGGAGCTGTATCTTGACGGGCAGTTGATGAGCGAGACACGTTTCCAGGTCTTCGATTCGACTGCGGCCCCGGACGGCAGCGACCTGCAATAACCCGTACCATCCTGCTAACGGCCTGCTTTTGTCCCCTACCGCTGATAAGGCTACGCCAAGAAAATAATACCCCATCCCCCACAACCCCTTCCCTCAGGGAAGGGGAGCAAAGGCCAACTCATTTGGGTGATTTATTTCCTGGATCAGCCTAACCTCATCCCCCGGCCCCCTCTTCAATCACGTTGGAGAGGGGGAGAAAAGCGCGCCGTCTTTCCCTCTCTCCGCTGATGGCTTGCCAAACCACCGCAAAAACCCCTATAATCAAATTAAGATTTGATTACCGCAAATGAGTTTTTGAGGCGCAGCATGGCCCGCAAACCCGCCGAATTTACCGTCCACCCGGACGCGATCATCCGGGCGGCGGCGGCGATCTTCCAGCGCAAAGGCTATCACGGTGCGACGATGGCCGATATCGCCGCCGAAGTCAACCTGACTGCCGGCAGTCTCTACCACCACTTCCCCAGCAAAATCGACCTGCTCGCCGCCGTGTTAGACGCGGGCATGACGCAGATTATCGCCGAAGTGCGCGCGGTGGTCGCGCGTGACGCCCCGCCCGCCGACCGGCTGCGCGCCGTGATTCGCGCGCATATCCGCAGCGTGATCACGCACGCCAACATCGCCACCGCCGTGATCTTCGAGAGCCGCGCGCTGCTGGATGAGCCGGACGTGCGCGCGCCCTACGTGCAGCAGCGCGACACGCTCGAAACACTCTACCGCGACGTGGTACAGGCGGGCATCGATGCGGGCGACTTCCGCGCGGTGGATGTGGACATTTTCATCAAGACGCTGTTCGGCGCGCTGAACTGGGTCAGCGTGTGGTATCGCGCGGACGGGCGGCTGAGCAGCGACGAGATCGCCGACGAGATCGCGCAGACGTTTCTCGCGGCGCTGCGCGATGAGTCGTGATGCGTTTCGCTTCGCCGTCGGCTCAAGCCTGACGGCTACATAACTCGAAACCCACTAAAGGGGTTCGGATTTCGTGGTGCGGGAAAACGCTATTGATTTTTGTTTTTGTTAACAGCTTCTCGCTTACAACTTTTTGGCAAGGAGACACATACCATGATCAGTTTCACCCCCACCGACGAGCAGCGCATGCTCACCGACGCGGTGCGGCGCTACGCCGAGAACGACGTGCGGCCCATCGCGCATGAATCCGACGAGAACTGCGGCTTCCCCGACTCCGTGATCCAGACCGGCTGGGAGATCGGCATCCTGCCCGGCAACATCCCGGAGTCGATGGGCGGCTTCGGCGATATCCACAGCCCGATCACGGGCGTGCTGGCGTATGAAGAACTCGCGGCGGGCGATCTTTCGCTGGCGCTGCACCTGATGACGCCCGCGCTGGTGGCGATCCCACTGGTGATGGCAGGCAGCGACGCGCAGCGCGAGCAGTACATGGACCTGTTCCTGGACGAGAAACCGCCCCGCGTGACCGCCGCGCTGGTCGAGCCGCGCCTGATGTTCGACCCCGCCCACCCGCACACCACTGCCGCCCGCGATAACGGCGCGTATGTGCTCAACGGGCAGAAAGCGGTCGTGCCGCT
>CAZMNL010000506.1:0-2943 GCA_964567525.1 uncultured Anaerolineaceae bacterium | reverse complement strand
GGACCGCGAGATCGCGCTCCGAGTCTTTGGACCAGTCCGCGATGGCCTGTTCCATCGTGGGGGTGTGGTACAGCCGCATCGTGACCGGTTTAGGAGAGGTGAAGCTCAGCAGCGCGGCCTTGAGCGTGCCGGGAGACGGCGCACGGTCCACAATGTGCAGATCGCACAGGTCGCGCAGCGGCGCGAGATCATACGCCTGTTCTTCGGGCCGCCCGTAGCAGATCAACGCGATGTGGTAATCGTGCTGTAGATGTTTGATCAGGTTGTAGGTGCGGCTGCGCCCGCCGCTGTTGGGCGGGTAGGGCAGATAGGGCGTGATCGTCAAAATGTGCGGTTTGGACATGGCATACTCTCCCGATGATGCGCTCTGTCGAAAGTGTACAGGCGCGCGCGTGGAGCGTCAACTGTGGGTGAAGAAAAGTAGGGGCTGAGCCTTGATTGGCTGCTGTACTCTTCGATTTGCCCCTACAAAGGATACGCGTTGACGGTGAGGGAGGCGAATGACGCCGTTTGTCAGATTGCCCGGCGGAGGGAACCGGGGCGCGGGTTGGCCGTAAAACGGGTCTTACCAGGTGTTTTCCCAGACGGTCCTCTGGAACGTTTCCCAGGCTTCGTACATCATTTCTTCGACCAGTTCGACATCCGCCATCGTATAGCCGCCGGGCTTGTTGCCGACTCCGACCACCAGCACCACGCGGTCGCCCTCGAAAATCGGCAGATTCATGTGATTATCCACCTGGACGTGCCCCTGTGGATAGCCCTTTTTGGTGGGCTTGTCGGAGGCCTGGTAATCGTTGGTGATCACCGGCCCGCGCTCGCGCACGGCATCGCCCCACAGCCCGGTTTCGTCCAGGCGGTAGACAATGGGGCGGTCCATGATCCCGCAGCTCCCCATCGCCGAACGTGACCAGCCAATCATCGTTAAAATGTCTTCTTCGAGGTTCATCGCAGCAAAATAAGACAGTTGAGAATCTGTAAGTTTACACAGTTCCTGGGTAATCGCGTCGCGGTATTCCGGCAGCGACGTACCCTGCATATCTCTCAGGCGCGCCAGTGCGGCCTCAACTTTTGGGTGCATGGTTTAAGCTCCTTTTGGCTCGTTTGGGTGGTCGGGATCAGCGGTCGATGGGGAAGGGACGTGGAGCACCTCCTTTTTACCGTAACATACGTTGATACCCCGCATACGCGGGCAGTGTTGATAATGCGAACAGACTTCGCAATGGGTTTTGATCAGCGTGGGCCGCGCGGGTTGTTTTTTCGCGGCAGGGGGTTGGTTGGGGCCTGATACTTGAGATAACATTGCCGTTACCCGTTATTTCATTATGGCAGGAGGCATATTTCAGTAAAAAAGTATAAATTGAAAATTAAACATCAATGATTTATAGTGTAAAGCACAACTATAAGGAGTGTCAAGCTAGCTGCGGGATGAAATCCATCAAGGGCTGATGCGTACCGCTTTAGCGGGCCTCTGCGGTAAGATTCGCATTTGAATGATTCAGCCCTAATCGCGGGCGCTTTACGGCGGCGGGGGAACGCGCTAAAATCTCGATGTGCGTTAAGGAAACAAAGGAAAGCGGCAAAATGGCTGTTCGTGACATCATTACCCCAAAGAATCCCATCTTGCGCAAAAAAGCGCATAAGGTCACTAAGTTTGACGATCCCAAGCTGCAAACGCTCATTGATGACATGGTTGATACGCTGCTTGATGCGCCCGGCGTAGGGCTGGCGGCCCCACAGGTAGATGTAAGCCAGCGTGTGATCGTGGTGCGCCTTTCTGACGACGAGGAATCTAAAGCGGAATACGGCGATCAGGCCGGGGTGCTGCACGTCGTGGTGAACCCGGAGATCGTGCGCAGTTCGCGCGAGATGATCGAGGGCATGGAAGCATGTCTCTCGATCCCCGGCTACTACGGCACGGTAGATCGCCATGTTGCGGTCACGGTGCGCGGGCAGGACCGCGAAGGCAAAGAGATGCGTATCAAGGCGCGGGATTGGTTGGCGCGTGTGTTCCAGCATGAGATCGATCACCTGGACGGTATCCTGTTCATCGACCGCGCCAACGAACTCTATCGCCAGCTACCGCCGGAGGGCAGCCCGCCCCAGGAAGACCCGCTGGAAGGCATGGTCAAGCCGGTGAACGACGACGCCGAATAAGGTTCGTCATCAGCATGGCACAGCCCGGATCACCACGCCGGGCTTTTTTGTCAATTGCAAACAGAACATAAGTTCGGTATACTATGTGCAGTTCACCGTGACGATCATCAGCCGAGTTGATATCTCAGGCTGATCACTGACAACTTGAGCGGAAAGACCAGCCTTGTCTCACGCTCAACCAGGTTTTTTCGCGTGAGCTGCGTATATACCGCCGGTTACGTGTGGTAACTGAAACGAGGGATAACGTGGACGGTCACGATCTACTTAACCTGCTGCGTGGAACCGCGACCTTTGAAACTGTTGGCGACGCGCCCACACAGGAACGCCCGGTACACGCGCGCAACATGCCGCCCGATCTCAGCGATTGTGTAACGCACGTCACGGCGGGCAACCGCAAGATGCCGGTGCTCAAGGCCATGACGACCACCGCCTGCGAGCGCGACTGCCACTACTGCCCGTTTCGCGCAGGGCGCACGGTCATGCGCCGGGTCACGCTCACACCCGATGACATGGCACGCGGGTTCATGGCGCTGTACAACCGGGGCGCGGTCGAGGGCCTGTTCCTGTCTTCAGGCGTCATACGCGGGGGCGTCACGTCCCAGGATTCGATCATCGACGTGGGCGCGATCCTGCGCGAGAAGTACCACTTCAAGGGCTATATGCACCTGAAGATCATGCCCGCCGCAGAACGTGACCAGGTTCAGCGCACGATGGAACTGGCCGACCGCGTTTCCGCCAATCTGGAAGCGCCTAACGCGGCGCGTCTTGCGCACATCGCGCCCGGCAAAC
>CAZMNL010000505.1:0-2952 GCA_964567525.1 uncultured Anaerolineaceae bacterium | reverse complement strand
TGGATCACGTTTTCCCCGGCAGCCACCGGGCGTAACACTTCGATCTCGTCCCCGGCGATGTTCTGCGTATACTCCACCATCACCACCGCGTCCGCCGCGTCGGGCAGCATCCCGCCCGTGTGAATCAACGCGGCGGTGCCCGTTTGCACGTCTACGGCGGCGCGCTGTCCCATGTGGACCTCGCCCACCACGCGCAGATACGCCGGTAACGAGTCCGACGCGCCGAAGGTGTCCGACGCGCGCACCGCGTAGCCATCCACCGCCGAACGCCGGAACGCGGGCAGCGTCTCCGGGCTGGTCAGCGGGGCCGCCGTGACGCGGCCCCGCGCGTCCCGCACGGTAACGTGTTCAACCGGGGGCCGGTGCGTCACATGCGCCCACCATGCCGCGTGCGCCTCGTCAGGCGGCAGTACTTCAAAGAATTCGGTCATAGTTTGCTCTCATTTCTGCATCACAAACCCTGTTGGGGATTCTTACACAAAAAGGGCGTTGCTTGCACAACGCCCGGCCCGGTCTAATTTACACGCGCACGCATTGCGCCGTTTGACTACATCAACAGCATAGCAAAAGACGCCGCATTCAACGCCAACATCACAATCACGCCCAACAGCAGCACCCCTGTCCGTGAGCCACCGCCCCTCGCCTGGATATCCGCCGGGATCATCGCGTAATACTTGGCGTGTTCGGCAGGCACAGCCGCAGCGCGTTTTGCAGCGCGTTTGTTACGTCGTTCGGCACGGGGTGCTTCTTCGGGTAAATCCTGCGAGTCATCGAACGAAAAATCAAGATCACTCAGATCATCATCACCGTAAAAATCCGGCTCATAGTCAATGACTGGTTCATAGACCTCATTAAGGTCTGCATCACCAATCGAGTCATCCAACAAACTGCCGCGACCAAAAGGGTCCAACTGCGGGGCCGGGGCTGCCGGGGTGGGCGCTTCAAAACCGCTAAATGCGTCTTCGGATGCCGCAGGCGCGCCAAAATCCGCACCGGGAAGGCCCGGCTCCCAAGCACTTTCGCCGGCGCCTGCGGCCCCAGCTCCAAATAAGGCCGCCGAGTCCTCACCGCCGGTGCCCAGCGCATCATCACCGATCAGGTAACCCGTCTCACCAAAAGGTCGCGCGTCACCGGCTGAGAACGGGTCATCCGCGCCCCCAACCGCCAGATCGCTGAAATTCTCAGAGACTGCCGGTTCATCGCCATTACTCAGGTTCAGGCTCTGCACCCACTCGTCATACTCCTGACCCGACGGCAAATCCACCTGTTCGCCACTGCCGTATGCTGCCGGAGCCGCTGGATTACTCCAATCTACACTGGATGATGCAGCAAACGGATCATCAGCCCCCGGAGCCGCCGCACCCGAATCAAACCAGGCGGAAGACTCATCTTGCACAGAACCCTCCACGCCGAGGCCCTCAAATGAAGAAAAACCGCCCAGCGCGCCACTTTGCGCGTCCGCTGCCCCAGTGGGTGTTGAATCACCGTTCAACGTAGGATCAGACGGGGCCGGAATGGAGTCCCAGTCCAACGACGAAAACGGCGAGGATGTATCCGGCTGCGACGTTTGCGCGGGCGCGGATTCACTGCTCGCGGGAGCGCCCGCATCAGACAGCTTGGTATCCGCATCGCGGTCAACCAATTTCTGAAGGACTTTCTCCAAACCCTTCTTAGCACGATCATTGTTTGGATTAATTGCCAGGACGTTTTCAAGGCAAATCTGCTGCTCTTCCAACGAGGTCACCAACGCGCTCAAATACAGCCATGCCTGTTCGTGCTGCTCGTCTTTGTCGACAACATCCATCAACAGGTTGCGCGCTTCATCCTTGTTCCCTGCCTTAAAAGCAGCCACAGCCTGTTTAAATTGTGCATCTTGCTCGGTCATCACATCACCTGTGTTACTCAAATGGTCATGGCGGCACGTCAGCGCGTAAATGATACGGGTGTGGCGCAGACGGCTGCGGCAAACAACACGCGCTCACCATCCATCCGAGCCGGTGAGCGCAGTATGCCGGGAGAACTATTCAGGGCTAAACGAAACCGTATTAAATCCTGGCAGCCAGGATATCTCAATCGTCCAGAATGCCCATATCAATCGCTTCATCATATCCTACCCGCCGATCATCATCGGCGTCAATGGACGCCGCCAGATCGCCCAATTCATCGGGATCAAACAGCGAATCGGCAATTGTTTCATCAATACCCTGTTCAAACAGTGCATCGACATCAAGATTCGGGACGGGTTCCAGCATGGATTCAGCGGATTCAGCTTGCGGCAGTACGGCCACTTCCTGGGTTTTGGGACGCGACCTGGTTTCGACCGGTTTCTCAGCGACCTGGACAGCTTGTGGTTCGGGGGCCTCTGACACTGTAATCTGACCTGTCGCCACCTGGTAAGCCGCCTCACCGATCATCTCGATGATCTGGTGTGCCGCCTGCCGCCCATACATCATCACAGACGCCATCGCGCGGCGGTTCGCCCCCTCAAAAACCAGCCCCATCAGGTGATGCACGCCCAACGCCAACCCGTAAACATCCAGACGCTCGCCGTTGTAGTAATGCATCGCCCAGGCGTTACCGCCCACCAGCGGCCCGATTTCAGCCACGCGCGCAAACATCGGGCCAAGCAGCGCCGCCATTGTGTCGCGGTCAATGTAACCGGTTGCACCCTCATCGATCAGGATATGCCCGGTACGATCCGCCAGAATGATACCCATCGCGCCCACATCGCGGATCAGGCTGATGATCACCTCACGGATCGGCTGCACGTCAATCGGCGGAATCGGGCCGTAATCGATGCCCGGTGCAGCGGTCACAGCAGCGGTCACAGCGGCGGTTTCACCATCCAATGCCAGCAGAATTCCACGCACAAAGGCTTCACCCGCTGGGCGAGTGAAAAACTGGAATGGCGCATCTTCAATCACGGCAGGAGCGGGTTCCGGATCGCCCGCC
>CAZMNL010000504.1:0-2954 GCA_964567525.1 uncultured Anaerolineaceae bacterium | reverse complement strand
CATAGATTGTACAGCGCGGCGCGAATTATACCAGCCGCCCGCCGCCTGACCAGTCTGGATCGCCCCCGGTCACATGGCGCAATCCTGACGATTTTCTGATTGGTCCTGCATTCTGCGCGCATTTTGTGTTACCATTCACGGGTTAGACCCGGATCACGATTTCATGCGAACAGAAAGGCCCATAAACGATGCGCGTTGTGATTAATGAAGCGCAAATCAAACGCAACCGGCAGATGTCACATATCATGTTTTTCATCAGCCTGGCCGGTATGGGTATCGGATTCTACTACACCTGGACTTCCGACCCCAACAGCAGCGCCAACCAGATTAGCTGCTTCATTCTGCCGATTTTGATGCTGCTCACGCTTTCCTCGGTGCGCATGGCGAACAACTGGATTCGAGAACCGCGCCCGAAAGACGTACTTGCCGAGTCGCTCAAGGGGTTGGGCAAAAAATATACCCTTTTCCATTACCTGCTGCCCGCCCCTCACGTCCTGATCGGCCCTGAAGGGGTTTTTGCGCTCACCACCGTCTGGCAGGAAGGTCACTTCCGCATCGATGGCAAGCGCTGGCGCGGCGAAGAGGGCCTGGGACGCCGTTTGATCGGCTTCATGCGCCAGGACCTCATCGGTAATCCCTATACCGACGCCGTGTTCTACACGCAGCAGGTGCAGAAACTTATGGACCGTGTCGCGCCGGATCGCGGCATCGAAGTGCAGCCGTTGGTCGTGTTCATCAGCCCTAACGCCGAATTCGAAGCCGAAGACCCCCTCTTCCCGCTGGTGTATGCTGACAGCCGCAAAAAGCCCAACCTGCGCGATTACCTGAAGGAACGCAGCGCCCGCCCCAATAAAACGCTCGGTGAAGAGGAACTCGACAAGATCGACGATATTTACGGGCTGATGACGCGCCAGGAGATCGCCGAGATGCTCGGCCAGACGCTCGACGGCGACGACGAAGACGACACCTACATTCCCGCCGAGGTCACGCACGCCGAAGAAACCGGCATCTCCGAAAACGAAACCGGCACGATCTTCCTGGCGCAGTCCGGGCAGTTGTTCTACATCGGTGTCACCACCACCACGCCCGAAGACGTGATCGCCGAAAAAAAACTGCAAGCCGAAGTGAGAGACGACATCGAGATCGTGTATAGTTTCAGCACCGCCACCCCGGAAAAAACCGTCAAGCGCCTGCGGGACAGGTTCGACCGCAAGCGCCAGAAGGAACACTGGTACGGGCTGAGCAAGAAAGATATCGGCTGGCTGAAAGAGCAGCAGGGCTAAGCGCGCCATGCGCCCGCCTGCCCGCCGCCTGTTGTGGGCGCTGGTCGTCGTGATCGCGCTGGGTTTCGCGCTGCGTCTCTACCGGCTGGATCATGTCCCGCTGCGCGGCGACGAAGCCTACGCTGTGCGCTACTGGGCGGACGCGCCCGAAACCGTGCTGCGCACCATCGCCGACGAAGAACCGCACCCGGTCGGCACGTTTTTCGCGTTCCATGCCTGGAAGCGTGCCGCCGGAGACGGCGAATTCGCCATGCGCACTCTGCCGCTGCTTGCCAGTCTGATCGGCATGGCGGCAGCCGCCGGACTCGCGCGGCGCGTGTTCCGTGACAGCCCGGATCGGGATCGGGTCGCGCTGGTCGCGGCGGCGCTGTGGGCGATTCACCCGTTCATCATCTGGCACGCGCAGGACGTGCGCAACTACGCGATCTGGGCCGGACTCAGCCCGCTTGCGCTGCTGCTGTTCCTGCGCGCCACTGAGAGCAACCGCCCGCGCGATTGGACGTTCTACCTGCTGGCGCAGACCGCCGCGTTTTACAGTTTCTTCTTTGAGCTGTTTCTCTTTCCGGTGCAGGCGCTCTACCTGCTGTTGTATCGGCGGCGTTGGCCCGTGCTGGAACGCGCGATCTTTACCTGGGGCCTGCTGGCGATTCTGCTGCTGCCCTGGCTCGGACAGGCGTATTTCCTGGCGCAGAGCGGCTATGAAGGCACGACCGAAGACGCCGCCCCGCTGCGCCTGATCACGTGGGTGCTGCCCACACTGCTCACCGGGGACACCTTCGGCGCGCCCTGGGATGCGCTGTTTGCGCTCGGCTGGATCGCGCTGGCGGCGCTGGCGCTGGTCAACGCGCGGATAAATGCCCGCCGCGCGCTGTGGTTCGCCGCCTGGACCGCGCTGCCCGCGCTGCTGCTGCTCGCCGCCGCCACGCGCATAAGCGGCATATTTCACCCGCGCTACCTGATCGCGTTGGTCCCGGCGCTGGCGCTGTTGACGGCGCGCGCGCTGGTCCCGCCGCAGCGCGGCCTGCGCTATGCTGCGCCGCTGCTGCTGGTCGTCGTGCCGCTGGCGGGACTGATCACCCTGCGTGACTACCACACCACCGCTGCGCCCAAAGCCCCGGACTGGCCCGCGCTGGCGGCCTATCTGCACGCGCGCACCCAACCCGGCGACCTGATCGTGCAGAACATGCCCGACCCGGCGTTCGACTACTATTACCGGGGACCTGCCAGCAGCACCAGTCTCGCACCCCAGGCCGATCCCGCCGCACAGCTTCGCCCGGAAACCAACCTGTACGGCACGATCTGGTTCCTGGGCCGCCAGCCGGACGCGGAAGCCTTCCTGGATGCGCATATGCAGCGCGTCAGCTTTCACACGGTTGCCGGTAACAGCGTGATGCAGTTCCGCGCCTGGGACCCTGACCCCGGCGAGCCGCAGACCGCCGTCAACATCACCTTTGGCGATATCGCCGCCCTGCGTGGGTACACCGTTCAGGGACCGGACACCGGCAGCCGCGCGATCACCGTGCTGCTGTACTGGGAACCGCTGCGCCAGGCGGAGATCGATTACAAGGTCTTTGTACACCTGACCGGCCCGCCCAAACCCGACGGCAGCCCGCTCTGGGATCAGGACGATCACCGCCCGCTGCACGGTTTCGCCAGCACGCGCGACTGGCA
>CAZMNL010000503.1:2168-2959 GCA_964567525.1 uncultured Anaerolineaceae bacterium | reverse complement strand
TCTCAAAACCGGCTCTTGCGCGACAGGAGGTAGCGCCATTCGGCGAGCGCCGCGCGGCGCGACCGCGCTCGCCGTGACGGACGCGATCCGCGTCGGGATCGGCATCATGCCGGTGGTGATGCGTAACGCGGCGCTGGTCGCAATGGAGCTGGCGACGCTCGCGCGGATATATCCGGGGCGGCTGCATCCCGGCTTCGGGCACGGTGTCACCGGCTGGATGAAGCAGATCGGCGCGTTCCCGCCGTCGCAGTTGGCCGCGCTGGAGGAGGTCACAACGGCGGTGCGCGATCTGCTGCACGGGGAGGAAGTCACCATGCAGGGCCGCACCGTGCAGCTTGATCACGTGCTGCTCGAATACCCGCCGGAAGTCGTGCCGCCCGTCTCGCTGGGCGTGCGCAGCATCAAGTCGTTACAGATCGCCGGGCGTGTCGCTGATGGCACGATCCTGCCGGAAGGCTCCGCGCCGGAGTACGTGCGCTGGGCGCGCGCGCAGATCGCCGCCGGGCAGCAATCCGCCGGGCGCACGGACTCGCACCGGGTGACGGTGTTTGTGATCGCGCATCTGGACGACGATCCCGCCGCCGCGCGGGCCGCGCTGCGCCCGCTGATCGCGGACGTGATCACGCGCGAGCGCGTCCACCCGCAGATCGTGCCGACCGGAATGCAGCCGGAGATTCACGCGCTGCTGGATGAGGTCGGGCCGGAACGCTTCCCGGACGCCATGCCGGAGACGTGGCTGGACGAGTTCACCGCCAGCGGCACGCCGGAACAGGTCGCCGCCGCTGTGCAGC
>CAZMNL010000503.1:0-2158 GCA_964567525.1 uncultured Anaerolineaceae bacterium | reverse complement strand
AGCGGCTCGCCGAGGCGGGCGCGGACTCGGTAGTGCTGGTCCCGTTCCGCACGGGCGCGGACGAGGTCGCGCGGCTTGGTGCGGCGGTCCGGGGTGCGTTGGGGCGGTGAGCTACGCCGGCGGCTCAAGCCTGCCGGCTAGAGAAGAGCAAAACCCGCTGAAGGGGTTCTGGGGAACCTGCCCGGCACGGGTGCGCTTTTCGCGCCGGGCCTTACGCAAAACGGGTAAAAATGACATGGGTGTGCTCCTTAATTCCGGTGGCGTTCAGGAACGGATAGGTTCGAGTCAGGCGTGCGGGTTTGGTGCAGATTAAGCATTTATCGAGGGTACGAAGGTGTACGCCGAACGGCCTCACCCCCCTCAGTCCCCCCTCTCCATTCGAACCGTTTCGCTGCGCTGAGCGCTCCGCGAAACTATGGAGAGGGGGGAGGGAGATTGGCCCTGACAACTCCCCGCTTAGACACCCAGTTCCTTACGCGCGATGTACCACCACGCGATCCCGCCGTAAACCAGCGCCGCCGCGCTGAGGATCAACATATCGACCAGCGGCAGCCCGTCGTTGATGATCTCCGCCACATTGTAGTAGTCGAACAGCAGCAGCGGGCGAATCGCTTCGAGTTCCGGCACAGACGCGGCGAAGCCATGCACCAGGTACGAGCCGATCAGCATCAGGTAGGCGATCCCGCCCGCGTAGTTTTTGCTGGACGGGACCAGCACCGAGAGCATGTAGGCGAAGGTCGCAGTCACCGCCAGCGGGAAGAAGCCCGCCATGATCGCAATCGTCAGGTCGCCCAGCGCGATATCGAATTCGGGGATCAGCACGGTGAACGCGCCCAGAATCACCAGGCTCGACACCAGCACGGCCAGGATCATGATCGCCGTGTTCGCCATGCGTCCCAGCAGGTAGCGCCGCCGTGATACCGGCAGGCTGAGCATGACATCCAGCGTGCCGTCGCGCTCGGCGTTCAGCACCGCGCTAAACGCCTGCGCAATCGCCAGCGTGCCCACGAGCAGGATCACGAAACTGGCATAGCGCACCTGCAAGAACTGCGCCGGATCGGCCACGCTGAACGTGTCGATATCGCCGGAGACAAACATCCCGGTGATGCCGCGCGGCATACTGCGGATCATTTTGTCGAAGTCTTCCGCCTGTTCCACAATCGTGGGGAAGAACGCCATCAGCAGCGCGATATACAGCCCCCAGCCGATGATCAACCACATCAGGCTGCGGCGCGAATCCCGAAAAGCTTTGTTGAAGACGGCGGTCATGCTTCGGCCTCGCTTTCGCGCGGCGCGTCCGTGCCGTAGTACGCCAGGAAGATTTCTTCCAGTGTGGGCTGTTCGAAGCGCATATCCTCGACGGTGAGCTGCGCGGCCTGCTTGATCACCGCGTCCATGCTGGCATCCCCGCCGATGCGCATCCGCAGCGTGTTTTCGCCGGTGGTGATGTCGCTCACGCCGCGCAGGTCGGCAAACCCGTTAGCGCGCGGGTCGCCCGCGACGGTCAGCGTCAGCCAGCGGAAGGCCACGCGCGTCAGGTCGGTCACGCTCTCGACCGCTTCCAGCCGCCCGGCGCGGATGATGCCCACGCGGTCGCAGATCGCCTCGACTTCCGGCAGGTTGTGCGACGAGAGGAACACGGTTCGGCCCTCAGCGCGCGCCTCGCGCACCAGTTCATGAAACACGCGCTGCATCAGCGGGTCGAGGCCGGTGGTCGGCTCGTCGAGGATCAGCAGTTCGGGCTTGTGCGCCAGCGCCGCGATCAGGCCCATTTTGCGCTTCATGCCGGTGGACATGCCCTTCAGCGAGCGCTTGAGGTCGAAGTCGAGTTGACCGGCGAGGCGCTCGGCTTCGTTGAGATAGCCGTTCGTCGCGCCGCGCACGGTTTCCAGCCAGCGGATGTATTCGCGCCCGGTCCAGTTCTCCCACAGCGTGAGTTCGGACGGCAGGTAGCCGGTGCGCGCGCGGATCGCAACGCTGTCCTGCACGCTGTCCCGGCCCAGAATTGTGATCGCGCCTTCGTCCGGGCGGATGAAGTCGAGCAGGGTGCGGATCGTGGTGGTTTTCCCGGCCCCATTAGGACCCAGGAACCCGAAAATTTCACCCTCGCGCACGGTGAGGTTCACGTCCTGAATGGCCGTGAACGACCCGTAGCGGT
>CAZMNL010000502.1:0-2962 GCA_964567525.1 uncultured Anaerolineaceae bacterium | reverse complement strand
GTGCGCTGTCGAGCAGAGCCGGCGGCGCGACCCGCTCGGTGCTGGTGGCGAACGGCGCGGCGGCGCTCGTGCGTGTCGGTGCCGGGCTCGGCGAGTCCACGGGCGCCAGGGTGGGACGCCGTGGAGCGGCAGAGACCGAGCTGCCGGGACCGGTGGAGCGCGTGAGCGCCGGCACGGCGGTGGGGACCTCTGTGGGCTCCGGCTCCGGCGTGGGCGGGTCCGGCGTGCCGATCGCCTCGGGCTGGACAGACTGGCTGTGGCCGCACGCACTGCAGCGGAAGCGGAAGGCTCGCCCCGAAGACACCACCCAGCTTGGCGGGTCGAGCTCGTGCTGGGGGCTCAGCGGCAGCCGGATCGTAACCAGGATGCCGCCCTCATCCGGCGCGAGAGTCATCACGCCGCCGTGCGCACGCACGATCTCGTGCGCAATCGACAGCCCCAGCGCGATCCCGCTGGCGTCGGCCTGGCTCGCATCAAAAAACGGTTCGAGCATCTGGCCCAGGTCGCCGCATTCCGGCAGCGGTCCCTGGTCGCGCAGTTCAAAGATCGCGTAGTTGGTATCGTCGATCTGCTGCTGCGCCAGCCGGACCCGCACCGCGCCGCCCGGTTCGGTGCGCTGAATGCCATTCGCCAGCGCACGCGCAAAGGCTTTCGCCAGCCGTTCCCGGTCGCCGCACACGTACAGCGCGCCGGCTGTGCTGCCGGATACACCATTGGGCGCGATCTCCGGCACGATCCGCACGTCGCGCGCGGCGGCGGCGTCCTGCTGCATGTCGAGTGCCTGGCTGAACACCTGCCACAGGTCCACCGTGTTGAGCGTGAGCGCGCTTCCCCCCTGACCCAACCGCACAATCTCCAACAGGTCATTGACGACTTCGTTCATCTCTGCCGCCACGCCATCCAGCACATCCAGGTGCGTTGTGATCTTCTCCGGGCGCTGGCGGATCAGGTAGAGGCGCGTCATCAGGTTGGTCAACGGCGTGCGCAGTTCGTGCGCGGCGTGGGTCAGAAAACGCTGTTTGCGATCTTCGAGCGCGCGTTCCTCGCTGACATCGCGCATGATCGTGACTGCGCCATTATACGCGCCATCCGGCGTATACACGGGCGCGACGGTGGTTTCCGCCTCAAATGTCGTCCCATCCCGGCGCTGGAGGGTGAGCACCTCGCGCCAGGGAATGCCGTGCTGGAAATGCGCCAGCACTTCCTGGCGAATCTGCGGGAAGGTCAGGTGCGCGGAGGTAAAGAAACGCGCTGCGGACGACGCAAACACGCGCGGGAAGTCGTCCGGATCGCTGTACCCGAACAACTGCGCCATCGCGCGGTTGACGTAGTGGATATCGTCTTCATGCGTATAAGCCACGCCCTCGCCCAGCCCATCCAGGATCGCGGCCAGTTGGGCGCGCTGTTCCTGCAATTCGCGCGTGTGCTCGCGCACGCGCTGTTCGAGCGTCGCGGCGTGTTCTTGCAGCGCGTCGAACATCTCGGCGTTGCGAATGGCGACCGCGACCTCGTCGGCGAACGCCTGCAAAGATTCGGCGTGTTCTTTGGTGAAGTAACCCGGTTCGGCGCTGTCCAGTTCCAGGAAGCCGATCACGCGCTCGCTGCGCATGATCGGCATGACGGCATTGGAGCGAATCCAGTCCGCTTCGGGGAAGTCGATCCAGTCCGAGATCAGGCGCGTGTCGGCGGACACGCGCGCGCGCCGTGTTGCGACCACTTCGCGCAGGTCGGGCACATCAGCGACCCGCAGCCGCAGTTCGTGCGCCCAGCGGTCCATGTTGCGCCCGGTGCTGTCGTGGCTGTGAACAGCCTGCGTGATGCCGTCCTCGTCGATCAGCATGATCACGCCGACATCGTGCGGGACCACGCGCCCGACGTTCTCCAGGATGCGTTTCAGGATGCCGTCAATGTCCAGCTCGCTGTTGAGCGCCGCCGCCGTATCGCGCAGCGCCTCGGCCAGCAAGCGCTGCTTGCGCTCCGCCGCTTCGATGGCTTTGCGCTCGGTGATGTCCTCTTTCAGCGCGATATAGTGCGTCACCTGCCCATCGGGGGCCAGAACCGGCGAGATCGTGGAGAGTTCCCAGTAGAGTTCGCCCCCCTTGCGGCGGTTGCGCAGTTCCCCGCGCCAGATGTGCCCCGCGCTGATCGTGTCCCACAGGTCAGTGTAGACTTCCGGCGGCGTCTTGCCGGACTTGAGCAGGCGCGGGTTTCTGCCGCGTATCTCGTCCAGCGTGTAGCCGGTGATGTGTGTGAAGTGCGGATTCACATACTCGATGCGCCCGGCGGTATCGGTGATCATCACCCCGGCGGGACTCTGCTCCACCGCGCGCGAGAGCTTGCGCACCTGGCCCTCGACGCGCTGCCGCCCGGCGTTCAAACTCTGAAACAACAGCCCGATCAGCAGGAAAAACGCCAGTTCAAAGAGCAGTTCCGCCACAAAGCCGGGTGTATTGACGCGCTCGGTGGCGTAGTGCATATCGAAGATGAAGAAATGCACCAGCGCAAACACCGCCCACGCGCCGATCCCGCCCACAATGCCGGTGAGCACGGCGCGCCGTGACAGCGCAAACTGCGGCTGTAACCTGGTTTTCATCCTGCGTGATTCCGTCTCATGATCGTTTCGCGTTCTATTGTACGCCGTATTGCTTTTAGATTGTATTAAAAATCAATACGATATTGTAAAAATGGGCTGGGGGGCAGCCGCACAAAACGCAAAACTGCGCTAAACGGGTAGTTTCCTGTCCGGCGCGGTCGCTGGTATGGGTGACGATGCCGGGCAGCGCGGCGATCAGGTGTCCGCCTGGCCGAGATGCAGCCGGATCGCGGCGGCGAGCGTCTGGAATTCGGCGGTGGCGGGGGTGGGGAAAGGCGCACTATTCAGGTCAAAAAACATGCCCCCGGCGGCGATCAGTTCGTCCAGCGTGACCAGTTGGAAGACTTCCACGCGCACGCGCACGGCCCC
>CAZMNL010000501.1:0-2963 GCA_964567525.1 uncultured Anaerolineaceae bacterium | reverse complement strand
GCGCGCGTGTCGCTGATCTGCGCCCATAGGCGCGCGGTGTTGTCCGTCACGCGCAGCGTCACCGCAGGCGGCGCGTAATCGCTCCCGGCGGCGTCCAGCGCGCGCAGCAAGCGCCCCAGGTACGCATCGCGCCCGGCGGCGGCGTCCGCCCAGCCGACCAGCGGCCCCGGCTGGATGATCGCGTCCGGCCCGGCGGCCCCCTGCGCGACCGCCAGCAGCCGCGCGTAGTCGTCCACCGTGCCCGCGAACCCGGCGCGCCCTTCCCCGATGCGCACGTCCGGCTGGTCATAGATCAGCCAGCGATCCACACCCAGCGGCGTGAACGTCTCCACCAGCGCGGCGACGAACTGCGCCCAGTGATTGCCGGGATCGCCGACCGGCAGCGCCAACCCCCCCGGCACCGCCGCCGGATCGCCGGACTCGGATGCCCAGGCGGGCGTCGTGGTGATCTGTCCCACGACCGCGATCCCGGAGTCGGCCAGCGCCGCGAGCGCGTCCCGGTCGAGCGCGTCCGCGTCCAGGTCGCCGCTCGGCCCGGCTTGCAGCGCAGCCCACTCAAACCGGATCAGCGCCCATTCCGCGCCCAATTCGATCAGCGTATCCGGCGCATCCAGCCCGCCCACGACGCCGAAACGGGGCGCGCGGATATCGTCCTGCGCGCGCGCCGGGAGTCCCGCCAGCAGCAGCGCCGCCAGCACGATCAGCGCCAGCGCCCGCCGTTTCACACCCACCGCCGCACCTCGGTGCAGTACGCGGCCCACGCCTGCCCGAAGCGCAGCGCGAGCCGCTGTTCCTCGTGCGCGATGAACAGCCGCGCCACCGCCCACACGTACAGCGGCACGACCAGCAGCGGTGTCAGCGTGCCCAGGATCAGCGCGCAGCCGAAGACCACACACGCCAGCCCCAGGTAGATCGGGTGGCGCGAGAGCCGGAATACCCCTTGCGTCACCAGCACGGAGGGTATCCCGTGCGTGTGGGTGGTCGTGCCGGTCTGCTTCAGCGCACGCAGCGCCGCCTGCGTCAGCGCCAGCCCGAACGCCACCGGGATCACGCCGAACAGGTTCCAGGGCACCGGCAGCAGGTGCGCCACCGGGAAAACGATATGCAGCCCCGCCATGCTCGCCAGCGCGATCAGCAGGGCGTGCGGCGGTTGGAGTCGTTGGAATCGTTGAAGTCGGTTCAAAGCCAGTTCTTCACCTCGTCAGCAGCCAGGAAAAACACACGCCGCACAGAGACGGCGCGCGTTGCGATGTTATGATACCAAGCCCATCGCCCGGCGCTGAATGCACCGGGCTATATGTCGAAAGCCCCGTGAACGGGGCTGACCGGTGACGGTCGCCCAAACAGGGCCGTTTACGGTCCTTCCGAATTATAGCCTGGGTCTTGTAGGCCCAGGCGAGGCTTGCGGGATGAGACAATTAGCGCGTGTCTGTCCTTCTGCTAATCGCTCACAGCTTACAGCTTACAGCCTGTTCACTCCACCGGGACGTACTCTTTCATCCAGCCGGAGTTGTTGTGGAAGTTCGCCACCGCCGAACCGGGCGGATTCAGGTCGTCCAGCCGCGCGCGCAGATCGTCATCCAGCGCCAGGTCGAGAATACTCAGCGCCGCGTCAAGGTGCGCCATCGTGCGCGGGCCGACAATCGGCGCGGTAATGCCCGGCTGCTCCGCGACCCACAGCAGAGCCAACTGCGCGGGCGTCATCCCGGCGTCTTCGGCCACCTTCACAAATTCGACCGCGAACTGCCGCGCGCGCGAGGATATCCGCTGCTGGTAGACTTTGTTCTCCGCCAGCCGCGAGCCGGGTTCGGGCGTTTCCTGCGGCGGATAGCGCCCGGCCAGCACGCCGCCCGCCAGCGGTGCCCAGGGAATGACCGCCATACCGTAACGCTGGCACATCGGGATCACGGTGTTCTCGATGCGGCGGTCCAGCAGGTTATAGGGCGGCTGCTCGCTGATAAAGCGGTTCAGGCCGTAACGCTCGCTGAGGTGGATCGCCTCGACCGTCAGCCACGCGGGCCACGTCGAAACCCCCAGATAGCGCACCTTGCCCGCCGTTACCAGATCATCCAGCGCGCGCAGCACCTCGTCCAGCGGTAGATCGAACACCGGGCGGTGAAGCTGGTAGAGATCGATGTGATCGGTATCCAGCCGCCGCAGCGACTCCTCGCAGGCGCGCAGGATGTGCAGCCGCGATAACCCGCGATCATTCGGCCCCTCACCGACCCCGCCGAAAACCTTCGTCGCCAGGATCACGTCCTCGCGCCGCCCGCTGATCGCCTTGCCGACCACGCGCTCGCTTTCGCCGCCCACGTACACGTTGGCCGTGTCGAAGAAGTTCAGCCCGGCATCCAGCGCGGCGTGCATGATGCGGATACTCTCATCTTCCGGCGTGGGACCGCCGAAGTTCATCGTTCCCAGGCACAGCTTGGGAACCAGCACACCCGTGCGCCCCAACGGGCGGTAATGTTGATCCACGTCGGCCTGCCAGTCAAAGCACGGCGTCATCCGTCGTCCCTCCCCGATATGCGTAAATCCTGGATATTCAACTGCAACTTGATATTACCGTTCCACTCGTTGATCTCAAGGTGGTAGAGCGCGTCGATATACTGCGGCATACGGTCGGCCCAGTGGCCCTGTTTAAAGGCAATCGCGTCAATCGTGCGCGCCCCGCCGGAGAGCCTGAGCTTCAGATGCCGCCCGTCATTCCCCACACGCTTATAATCCAACACGCGCAGCCGCCGCGTCAGCAGCACGGGCGAACCGTTACGCGCGCCGGTCGGTTCCAGCGCGTTCAGCGCCCCGGCGAGTTCCATCGTCAGGGTATCGCACGAAACCTCGGCGTCTACGTCCATTGTCGGGCGCAGGTCTTGCCCGGCGAGCGCCTGCTGGGCCAGCGCCAGCATACGCTCGCGCAGCGCGGGGATATTCTCGTTGCGGATCGTGAAGCCCGCCGCCTGCGC
>CAZMNL010000500.1:0-2964 GCA_964567525.1 uncultured Anaerolineaceae bacterium | reverse complement strand
GGGAGCAAAGGCCAACGCATTTGGGTGATTTAGTTCCTGGATCAGCCTAAACGCACGATCAGCGGGCCGCTTTGCCGCCCCTTAATCCTCCAGCAGGCGCGGCGGCAGGCCAACCGGCAGCGGCGCGGGCTGGTCGCACGCGCTGGTGAGCGTGATATGCGCGCCCTGCTCGGAAGATTCCCCGATGGCGTGCATCACGTCCAGCACATGATAGGCCAGCGCCCCGCTCGCGCGGTGATCGCGCCCACTGTGCAGCGCGTGCGCCATATCCGCCGCCCCGATGCCACGCATGACCTCGGCGCTGTGCGTCAGTTCGACCTCGCGCCAACGGCGGTCATCGTGCCGCCAGAGCCGCACCGGTCCCCCGAACGTGTTCGGATCGGGCACGCTCAGCACGCCCTCGGAGCCGTAAATCTCGATGCGCGGCAGTTCGTGCGCCCACACGTCGAAGCTGATCACCAGCGTGGCGATGGGTCCGCTGGCGAAGTCCAGCACGCCCGCCGTGTGCGTTGGGACCTCCACCGGGATGCGCTCGCCGTAGCGCGCCTCGCTGGTGGCGATGCGCTCCGCGTGCGAGATGCGCACCGATCCGGCCACGCGCCGCACCGGGCCAAGCAGGTGAACCAGCGCCGTGAGGTAGTACGGCCCCATGTCGAACAGCGGCCCCGCGCCCTGCTGGTAGAAAAACGCCGGGTTGGGGTGCCAGCTTTCCGGCCCGTGACTCAGCATGAACGCGGTGGCGGCGACCGGCGTACCGATGGCGCCATCGTCGATCAGCTTGCGGCAGGTCTGCAAACCGCCGCCCAGGAAGGTATCCGGCGCGCAGCCCACGCGCACGCCCGCCGCCGCTGCCGCGTCGAGCACGGCGCGCCCATCCTCGCGCGTGACCGCCAGCGGTTTTTCGCTGTAGACGTGCTTACCCGCCGCAATCGCTTCGCCGGATATCGTGGCGTGCGCGGCAGGTATCGTCAGGTTGATCACCATGTCGATGTTCGGATCCGCCAGCAGGTCCGCGACGCTGAGCGCGCGCAGGTCGAACTGCCCGGCCAGCGCTCCGGCGGCGGCGGGTTCGATATCGGCGCAGGCAACCACCTCCACCGCATCGAACAGCGCGCAGCCCTGCACGTAACGCGGCGCGATATTGCCGCAGCCAATGATCCCGGCCCTAAGCGCGTCCATGCCCTAACCCCTCGTCTACCAGGTAGCGAATGCTCGATTCGACCGCCGCGACCATATCCGTCGCGCAGCGATCCAGTTCGACGATCAGCCATGCGGCGTGGTCGGCGGCGCGCACTACCGCCGGCATATCAACCGCGCCCTGTCCCACCGCGACCATATCCGACTCCGGCACATCGGCGGGGCCGTCCTTGATGTGCAACAACTGCGCGCGCGGGCCGCATTCGCGGATCATGTCCGCCGGGGCCACGCCGCCGACCTGCACCCAGTACACGTCAATCTCGAAGAAAATCGCCGGGTCGAGTTCTTGCAGCATGACCTGGTACGGGCGCTGCCCCTCGACCGGCTCGATCTCCCACCAGTGGTTGTGATAGCCGAATGCCAGCCCGTTGTCGGCGGCGACCTGCCCCGCCGCGTTGATGCGCGCGCAGGCGCGCTTCACGTCATCCAGCGTTTTGAACTGGTCCGGCCCGAAGCCGGACACGATGCGCGTCAGCCCGTAAGCCTCGGCGATACGCTGCACGGCGGGGATGTGATCGCCCTCCGGCATGGGGACGTGCGCGGCGGGGACTTGCAGCCCCAGGTCGCGGAATAACGCGCTCGCGGCGTCCAGGTTCTCCGGCACGCCGAACGGTTCCACGCCCGCGTAACCGGCCTGCGCCACGCGGCGGACGGTGGACTCAAAATCTGTCTTCAGAGCGTCACGCAGCGTATAAAGCTGCACAGCGATAGGTAAACTAGCGGTCATAGCAATAACTCCTTTTCAATAGCGATGATAAGCAATAAGCGATAAGCTGGAAGCTGTAAGCGAAAAGTGAAAAGTGAAAAGTGAAAAGCGGCGGCGACGGTATGCGGTAACATCTCACGCGCGCGATCAGCGGGCCGCTTTGCGGTCCAGCTGGTGTATAGCCCGACGGTTTGACCGTCGGGCGGCGGGCGATGACCGTATCCGTTGCTGCTTGTTCACCCTATATCCACTCAAAAAAATGTGGGTAATGCTAACCCTACACGCAGAGAGGGCGTTCGCCCTTGCGGTTGCATCCGGCCCGCGAACAGGTAAATCCCCCCTCCGCGTGACCTGTGATCACGATCTGGAGAGGGGATGTCTATGGTAATCAAATTCGGCAGCGTATCGAAGAACCTACAGCGCGATGAACAACCCCTGCGCGGCCTCCAGCGCCCAATCCCACAGCGGCGAGACAAGCACCGTCCCGAACAGGATCACGCCCGCGCTGCAAATGCCCAGCGCCCACGAGTACGCCGGACCAAACGGCAGCGGCTCGTCTTCCTGATCGCTGCGATCCACGTACATCACCTTGACGATGATCAGGTAGTAGTACAGGCCGATGATCACGTTCACCACCGCGATCAGCGCCAGCCACTCCAGCCCGGCATCGACAGCGGCACGGAACAAGAAGAACTTACCGATGAAGCCCGCCGCCGGGGGAATGCCCGCCAGCGAGAGCAGCGCCAGCGTCATCGCCAGCGCCAGCCAGGGCGACCGGCGGCTGAGTCCCGCCAGGTTCTTGATCGCGTGGCTGCCGGAAGCGTTGGCGAAGATGATCACCACCGCGAAGGCCAGCGTATTGCTCAGCACGTACATGAACATGTAAAACGCCACCGCCGCCACGCCGTCACCGCTGGTGTTGGTGGCAATCGCCGCCACGCCCATCAGCGTATAGCCCGCGTGCGCGATGGTCGAATACGCCAGCAAGCGCTTGATGTTATCCTGCATCAGTGCCAGCAGATTACCTAACATCATCGACGTGACCGCCAGCACCGCCGCCA
>CAZMNL010000499.1:0-2983 GCA_964567525.1 uncultured Anaerolineaceae bacterium | reverse complement strand
ACACCCGGCGGGCTGGGGCATCCTGGCGACATCGTGGATCAAGCTCACGGGCATTCACGAGCCGGTGGTGCGGCATTTCTCGACTCTGTGCGCGCTGCTGGCCTTTGCGCTGCTGTTCCGCACGATGACGGACCTGTTTGACTGGCGCGCCGGGCTGTTGGCGGTGTTCATGCTGGGAACGCTGCCGTTTGGGGTGTTCTTCCTCAAAATCTTCCGGCCCTATGCCATGCTGATGATGATCATGGCGCTGCTGCTGCTCGCGTTTTTGCGCTGGCTGCGCTGGCCCAACGGTCCGCGCGCGCTGCTGTTCGTCATGGCCGGGGTGCTGGCGCTGCAAACACATTATTACGGCGGTTTTGCTGTCGCTGGGATCGCGGTCGCGTTCGTCGTGCTGGTGCGCTGGGATCGCGGACTCTACCTGCGGGCGGCGGGGTTATTTTTCGCAATCGGGTTATCGCTTACGGCGTGGGCGCTGCCGCTGATCAACCGGCTGTTTTTCGGGCTGCCCGGCGTGCCGTATTCCCAGCCGACAAGCTGGGCCACGCTGGAAAAGTTCTACGAACAGATGCGCCTCTCGCCGCCGCTGGTCAGCGCGGTGATTGTGCTGGCGGCGCTGCTGCTGCCGGTCGGCACGCGCTGGCGTGTCGCGGATGATACGCGCTTGCGCTTCGGGCAGGCGTGGCGCAAGCTCTACCTGCTGATCCCGCTGGTGACGATTATCATTCTGGCCCTGATCACCAACCTGAAAACGCAGAACCTGACCGCGCGCAATATGAGCGTGATCACGCCGTTTGTTGCAGCGCTGGCGGGCTTCGCGCTGGCCCGGATGCCACGCCTGGTGGCGCTGCCGCTGGTCGTCGTGATCGTGGTTTCGTCGGTGAGCACGCCGCGCTATTTCATGGGTTCCAGACCCTATCACGCAACCGTCGAATTCATGCGGGACTACCGGCCCGGCGAGCCGGTGCTGTTCTTGAATCATTCGCCGCCAGGAACTCTAAAATATTATTTACAGGACCGGCTGACCGGCACACATAATGATGTTATGATTCACGTCGGCTATCCCGGTGCATTGAAAAGCGTTGAGCCGTTCGTACATCACGTCTACGAAGATACTGACGAACACCGTGCGATCTTCAGCGCGTCATTGGGTAACGCACAGCGCGCCTGGGCGCTGCAAGGTCTGGTGTGGGAATATGCCGATCCGTTTGAAACGATCTTGCACGACCATTACGCGCTGCACCGCTATGCGTGGTTGATCGGTGACGGCGAAGACTGGTTCGCTTATCAATACACGCGTATCCCCGGCAACCTACAGGAACGCTACCGTTTCACCGACCCGGCCACCGAACACACGATCAGCGTGCAGCGCGTCAACGTCTACCCCGGCATGAGCGCGCGCGCCTGCGAGACGGTCGAGATCGAAACGTGGTGGCGGGCGGAAGACGACCTGACGCAGGAATACGCTTTCGGTGTGGTGCTGGTCGATGCGAACGGGCAAGGGATCGTATCGGTGGACGCGCCGCCGACCAGTTCGCCCACTGCCGCGTGGCGCGCGGATCGCACTTTCGTCGATACGCGCGATCTGAGCGTGCCGTGCGAGACTCCGCCGGGCGACTACCCGCTGCTGGTGGGCGTCCACCGCGCGGACACCGGCGACGCGCTGCGGGTGGCGCTGCCGGATGGCGTGGACGCGGATTCGGCGCTGGTGTACCTGACGACGCTCAGCGTGACGGAGTGAGCGCCGCCCGCTACACCTGCCGCGCGATGGCGATCCCACGTTCTCCCGCGACGCTGTAGAGCAGGTAAACCCGGTCGTCTTCGATGTAGATCGCCGGGTCGCGCAGTTGGTGAACGCGCTGGTCCACCGCGCTGCGTTTGGAATACTCCGGGGTGAACTGTACGCCTTCATATACGGTGGCCGGTTTAAGCACGGAACCCAGCAGCACCTCGGACCACTGCATCCAATCACCGGAAAGATCGACGCGGGCCAGCAGGATGTGTTCCGGGATGTAGTCTATGCGCGAATAGAACACATACAGTGTGTCACCGCTGCGCAGCACCGCGCTGTGGCGCAGGTCCGAGTTCCAGAAGACCGGGTCTTCTTCCAGCAGCACTGGCCCGGCTTCAAAACCGGTCAGCCCGTCCTTTGAACGGTAGACGATCCCCGGCATGGCGAGCGCATAGGTATACCCGTCGTACTCGAACGCGCGAAAATACGGCGCGCCAAGCGGGTCATCATGCACCATCTCGAACGCGAGTCCGTCCGGGGAGTGCGCAACAAAAGTACGTTGTTTACCCAGTGCTTCTTCGCCGGGCGGTTTCTCTTTTGACGTGAGATATAGGGGGCCGTGAAAGTACATGCGGATACGCTGGCGCGACTCGTCAATGTGTACGTCCGGCGAGGCGATGTGGCCGAAGGCGGGCGTTTGGTCCAGGTGCAGCACGCCTGGCTCACGTTCCGGCGTCAGGTCGGGCGGGGTGTAGAGCGTCCAGGGACCGGCGAGATCGTCGGCATAGGCCAGGCGGATCGACAATCCCCGGTGATGCGCGAAGTACAGATAATAGCGGCCCAGCGGGTTCTCGATCCAGTCCGGCACCCTGATCAGCGAAGGGCCGTTGATGTTCCTGCCCACGTCGCCGATCTCCGGCGTGATGATCGGGTTCCCTTTCAGGCGCACGAAGGCGCGGTCCGGGTCGAAGACGACGGTATCAGCGGGCCGGGCTGGATCATCCCCGAACGTATCGCACGCCGGGATCAGCGCGGAAAGTGATGCCGCCCCGGCCAGTTTGAGCAGCGTTCGCCGTGAGAATCGTGTGTTTGTCATGACGGAATTGTAGCAGCAACTCGCGCCGCAATCCACCGCGCATTTTTCTGGGGTGCATTCCAGATGGGGGGCAGAATTTTTTCACCACAGAGAACACAGAGATCACGGAGAAATTATGGGAGAAAACTCTGAGAAAACACGTGACGGTTTGCAGCCGC
>CAZMNL010000498.1:0-2984 GCA_964567525.1 uncultured Anaerolineaceae bacterium | reverse complement strand
GCCCGCCGACCGCATCCAGCGCGATCCGGCGCAGCGGGAACGCGACCCGCTCCGGCGCGGCGGCGTCGTCCTGGGGCACGGGAGCCGGTTCGGTGGTGTCCAGGTAAAAGAGCGTCTGCCTGTCCTGGCTGGTGGTCAGCGTGCGCCCGTAGCCGGTGGCGATCTTGGCGGCAGCCCCGCCCACGATCCCGGTGGTGAACAGGCCGTTCGAAGTCGCAATGTAGAGCGCCGCCGCGTTCGCCGACCAGAACAGCCGCGCCCCCTGCCCGTACTCGAACGCTGGCCCGGTCTGCACCAGCGGAGTCCCGTCCGCGCCCGCCAGCGTGACCGAGTCCTGCCAGACATACGCCAGCGCCACGCGGTCGGGTGCGTGCTGCGCGCGGCTCTGCGCCGGTCCCGCCCCGAGTCCGGCCAGCAGGATCACGATCAGCAGTGCGGCCAATACGCGAAATAGGGTTATCATCAGGTTTTGTCCTTTGTACGTGTTCCGTGTTTTCTCGTGTGTACGAGTCTACCGCGCCCCGGTCGGCGGGCAAGCGCTGCTATAATCTGTACATCATGGCCCGATTATCCCGGAGCAGCCACCTTGAATCTCAACATCAAGTTCATTGCACGCCTGGAAAAAATCCGCAGCAGTTATTGGTTTATCCCGACCGTGATGGTAGTGGGGGCGATTGTGCTGGCCGTTGCGGCGGTCGAAATCGACCAGGCGCGGCAAACTTCCTGGCCGGGCTTCTTCGGCTGGATCGCCAGCGGCAGCCCGGAAGAGGCGCGCTCGTTCCTCGCCACCGTCGCCGGATCGATGATCACGATTGCCAGCGTGACGTTTTCGATCACGATGGTGGCGTTGGTGCAGGCGTCGGGGCAGTTCGGGCCGCGCCTGCTGGTCAACTTCATGCGCGACCGGGGCAATCAGATCGTGCTGGGAACGTTCATCGCCACGTTCATCTACTGCCTGATGGTGCTGCGCAGTGTGCGCAGCACGGAACACAATATCTTTGTGCCGCACTTCGCGCTGTTGATCGCCTTCGGACTGTCGATCAGCAGCGTGGGCGTGCTGGTGTACTTCCTGCACCATATCGCCATCATGCTGCAAGCCGAACACGTGATCGGCGCAGTTGGGCGCGAGCTTGAACGCGCGGTCGCGCGCCTGTATCCCGATGAACTGACCTTCAGCGAGTTCCGGCACGAGTTGGAGCAGCCCGGCGACTTACCCGATTACCTGGACATGGACGAGGCCAGTACCGTCACCGCGACACGCAATGGCTACGTGCAGGCGATTGACGCGGACGGCCTGCTGGCGCTGGCTGAAGAAAACGACTGGGTGCTGCGGCTGATGCACCGTCCCGGCGACTTCATCGCCAATGGCAGCGTGATCGTGGCCGTGTGGCCGGATGCCGACTTGCAAGAAGATGTTACACAGCAGATCGAAGAAGCGTTCGTCCTCGGTCAACAGCGCCTGCGCATTCAGGACGTGGAATTCCCCGTTAACCAGTTGGTCGAGATCGCGGTGCGCGCGCTGTCGCCGGGCATCAACGACCCGTTTACCGCGATAGCGTGCGTGGACCAGTTGACGTCGGGCCTGTCCCAGTTGGTCGAACGCAGCATCCCCGCCGGGTATCGCTACGGCGAAGATGGCAAACTGCGCTTGCTGACCGACGCGCTGACCTTCACGAGCATTATCGCCGCCGCCTTCGACCAGGTGCGGCAGCACGCGCGCGCCGATGTCGCTGTCACCATGCGGCTGCTGGAAGCCATCGCCACCATCGCGCCGCATACCCGCACCCGCGAGCAGCGCGAGGTGCTCACCCGGCAGGCGGAAATGCTGCGGCGCGGCAGCGAAAACGCGATCCCGGAAGAACTGGATCGCCAGGACATCGAGCGCCGTTATCAGCAGGCGGTGGAGGCGCTCACACAGCACGCGGATCAGTCCACCAAAACCGCCTAATCCTCTACATCATCATCATCATCACCGCCGGAGTCGCCTTCCTGCTGCGCCATCAGGATCGCGGTCCAGGTCTGCGCGATATCGCGGTGCAGCGGCACGCCCGTGCGGAAGCGTTCGCGCTGTTCCACCGAGAGTCCGTCCATCTGCCGCAGCATGAGCATATTGGCGGCGCGCAGCACCTCGTGCGCGTTCGCCTCGTCGCGGACGATGTGCAGCACGCGGTAGAGCGTCCAGTACAGCAGCAGCGGCTCGTCGATGCGCACCGGACCGTGCTCGACCAGGTGACGCAGCACGAACTCGGCTTGCAGTGTCGCATCAGGGATATAGCCGCGCGCCACCTGAGTCCGCGCGATGCCCGCCACCGCCTCGACCTGCTCCGCCGGGGCGCTGAGGTCCAGCCAGCGCCCGCGCGCGGTTTCGTAGGCGTGCTGGGCGCTTTCCCAGTCCTTGCGCGCCTCGAAGACCCGCCCCAACACGTAATGCGCGCGCGCCGCGCCGCCGCCGTCATCGTTGGTTTCGCTGATCTGCGCCGCCTCGCGGCATAGCGCCTCGGCCCGGTCCAGGTCATCCCGCGCGATCAGCGCCAGCGCCAGCCCGGTCTGCGCCGCGCTTGTCCCCGGCGGGAGCGCGCGCTCCGCTGCCAGCACCAGCGCCGCGCGGTGATCGTCCGCTGCCGCGTCGTAGTCGCCGATTTTGCGGTACAGGTGGCCGCGCACGTTGCGCACGTTGACCGCGCCCGGCGCGTGATCCAGCGCGGTCCAGACCTCAACGGCAGCGGTCAGCATGGGCAGCGCACGCCCGTACTGCCAGTTGGCGGCAAGGTGTGTGCCCTGGTTATTGGCTTTGGCGGCGGCAGAGTCGAGCCGCGCGCGTGTGTCGGGATCGTCCAGGTTGGCGAAGGCCAGCGAGACAACGAGCTTGTCCCACCACTGTTGGGGTGTGTCGGGCATGGGGAACTCCTCTGAAAATAGCTTTAAGCGATTAGCTTTTAGCCGTCAGCGAAAGGCAGAAAGCGACCGTAGGCCGTGTCATCTCA
>CAZMNL010000497.1:0-2986 GCA_964567525.1 uncultured Anaerolineaceae bacterium | reverse complement strand
ATAAAACCTTCCATCGTGGGTTCAAAGGCCACTTTGGGCGGCGAGGCGACGGCATCCGAGCGCGACTTGAAGGCGGTCATGCCCATCCAGATCACCGGGATCAGCATCACGATAGCTAACATCACGGTGATATTGGCGCGGATCGCCTGCACCGACAGGTATTTAGGGTCCACTTTATCTACGCGCGTGCCGTAAGTAACCGGGGTGCGCGGCCCGCCGGTCGGCGTATCTGCCCCGCCCGGCGCATCCGGAATGAAGTTCTTCGCCAGGTTGAGCAGCACCAGCACAATCACCGCCGCCAGGATCAAGGCGATCAAGGTGCCAAGCATCGTATTGCCAAACAGGTCGATGACCGGGCCGAAAGCGACCAGCAGCAGTATAAACACCGCCCCGGCGACGATACCCGCAACACCGCCGACCAGCATCCCGGCGATGACCGGGTGCCCCCTATGGCGGAAGAAAACCGGCGTGGTTGTGCCGCCAACCAGCACCCAGAAAATGAAGAAATAGACAATCCAGAACTGCGGCAGGGGAATATCCAGCCCAAACATGCCTTAGCCCTCCCTGATGCGGTTAAGCTCGCGGATATACAGATTGCTGACCGCGATGATGACGATCAGGACGATGTAAGCTAATGCGCTGGACTCGCCCGTTTTGAATTTGCCCAGAAAGGCTTCGCGGTAAAGCCGCACCGAAACCGTCTCGGTTGCGTCGCCGGGAGTGCCGCCCGTCAGACCCATCACCAGGTCGAACTGTTTAAACGCTTCGATGGTACGGAACAGCACCGCGATCAGCAGCAGCGGCATCACCTGCGGTAGGGTAATGCGCCGGAACTGGAACCACGCGCTGGCCCGGTCAATGGCCGCCGCTTCGTAGAGATACGAGGGAATCGCGCTCAGCCCCGAAAGACACAAAAGCATCACGAACGGCGACCACATCCACACATCGACGATCACAATCGCCCATAATGCCAGCGTCGCATCCGAAAGCCATTGGCTGCCCCCCGTCGCATTCATATAGATCAGGTGGTTGAAAATCCCTTTGGAGGGGTCAAAAATCAGTTTCCAGAACAGGCCCACCACCACCGGGGAAAGCATCATCGGAATCAGGATCAGAGTGGTGATCAGGCCGCTGCCGGTAAATTTTTCTTTGAGCAACAGTGCCAGCCCAAAACCAACGATCACCTGCAAGCCCACCGAGAGCACCGCATATTTACCCGTGACCATGAAGTTATGCCAGTAGCGGCTGCGTTCCTGGGTCAGGATTTTTTCGTAGTTTTCAAACGCGACCCATTCGGGCGGTTGGTTGGCGATCACCGAGTAATCTGTAAAACTGAGATAGAGGCTGTAAAACAAAGGAAAAATGTTCACCAACACCAGCAAAATAATCGTGGGCACAATGAACGCCTGTGCGATCCGCCGGTCGCTGATCTGCCGCCGCCCGTGAGGACCACCACGTGATCCGGTGGTGGCAGAGAGAGTTGAAGCATTTACCTGAGACATGCGCTTCCCTTTGTGGCGTGTGTGGGGGCCATGTTGTTAGCATGGCCCCCAGCGATTGTTTAACGTAAAGAACGACTACTCTTCGATTACGCCCGCGTCAAGCAGGATTTCGTATTGCTCAATGGCGACGGCATCCAACACTTCTTTCGCAGTGCCTTCACCACCGACCACGTAGGCGTGCAGGTGACGCTGCGCCGGTTCGAGCAGTTCACCGAACTCCGGAATGTTCCAGAAGTCCTTAACGAACGTCATCGAATCCGCGAACGCCGGGTTATAGGGCGTATTGCTGAGGAAGGCTTCTGATTCGAGCACTTCGATATTGCAGGTGTAACCCCCAACCTCGGCCCACTGCATCTGGACTTCTGCCGTAGCGAACCATTCGATGAAGTCCATCGACGCCTGCTTACGCTCGTCGCTGATGTAGTTGAGTACGCTCAAGCCCTGACCACCCAACGCCACATAACGTTCACCAGTGGGGCCAGCCGGACCCGCAAAGTACCCGGTTACGTCAGCATAAGGATTGACGCCGGGGTTGTTCAGCGCGGGGAAGAACGCGAAGTAGTTCATGATCATCGCGGCCTGGCCGTTGATGAACACGTCGTTCATTTCCGCAAAGAACGCGTTGTTGGTCCCTGGCGGGGCGAACTGGTAGAGATCGCGGTAGAATTCCAGGGCTTCCACGGCGGTATCGCTGTTGACCATGCCGATCACCTGGCTGTTTTCGTCCTGCCAGTCCACACCCCAACTGAACATCACGTTCTCATAGCCCATGATCAACCCGTCGTAGTCGATCTGGGTGTAGACACCCACACCGTACAGGTTTTCATCCGGGCGGGTGAAGAATTCGGCAACGTCATACAGTTCGTACCAGGTGGTGGGGACTTCCAGCGGGCGGCCATACTGCTCTTCGAAGGCAGCCATGTTATCCGGGTCTTCGAACAGGTCCTTACGGTACGCCCAGCCAACCGCGTCACCCTCGGTGGGGTAAGCCCAGTACTGGCCCGCCCCGGCGGGATATTCGCCGTAGAATTGCAGCGTGGCAGGCGTGACAGTTTCGTTGATACCCTTCTCAAGGAAGAAGTCGGTCAGTTCCATGTAGTGGCCCTGCGTGACGCCCTGGCCGATCCACTGGCTGTCACCTACAACCATGTCGTAAGCATCGCCCTGCGCGGCCCATTCCGCCGCCATGCGATCATAGAAACTGCCCCAGGGTTCCTGGATCACGTTGACCTTGATCCCGGTTTCCGCTTCGTAGCGGTTACCAATTTCCTGCAAATAGTTAGCCGGGTCCCACTCGGCCCACAGGATCGTGAGTTCATTGACCTGGCGGGCAGGCGGGGCAGCGGTCGCACCACCCACACCGGCCACCATTGTCACAGCAAGAGCCAGCAGGATAAACAGACTTGCGAACTTTTTCACCATTTTTGTATTGCCTCCTGTAACGGCTTTCTCAAAACTGTATTGGGCGAAGTTTCAGAATGTCA
>CAZMNL010000496.1:0-2992 GCA_964567525.1 uncultured Anaerolineaceae bacterium | reverse complement strand
GCGCTAACTGGCGCGCGGCGGTGTCGCGCTCGCGCTGGCGGCGCAGCCCTACAAACAGGCGCTCGAACAACGAACGGGCGTTGCCGCCCAGCGTATCGACCGAATGCACCATGTCGGTCACATCGGGCACCGGGCGCAGCGGTTCGTCAGATGTCGGGTAATGTGGCGTAGTCATCTTCCGGCCCTCGAATCAACTTAGTAGTCGTGCAAAAATGAGTCCGCGTTTTCGAAAGTTCCCGAAGCAAGATGAGTGTTCTCTACCTTTGCACTTTTTGCTTTACCTCACCCCCCGGCCCCCTCTCCAGCCTCCGGAGAGGGGGAGTCTTTAAGCCCCTCTCCGCGTGTGGAGAGGGGTTTGGGGTGAGGTGAATCTGGAAACCTGCAAAGGTGGAGAGTGTTTCAAACTGCGGTGTTGTTTTTAGACGCCTACTTACGTGCTGTTTTGAATACACGGCCTAATTAGACAACTTTTCCTGGTGAATGCGCTCCAACAGCGCCTTGAGTTCGAACATCTCCGGCAGCGGCTTATTGATGACGTGATCGACGACTTCTTCCTTGATCACCTGCTGCACGTTGGGGTCAGAGGTCGGGAAGGCGGTCATCAACACAATCGGGATATGGCGCAGCGCCTCGATGCGGCGCATCCGGCGGGCGATGTCGGTGCCAAAATGCCCCGGCATACGGATGTCCATCAGGGCCAGTTCCGGCAGATCGCCGCTGTAGGTGCCCGCCTCTACCTCGTCCAGCCAGGCGAACGTTTCGTTGCCGTCGCGGAACTCCATCGGTTTGTAGCCCCAGGCATTGAACAGTACGGTTACAATCATGCGGATATCATGTTCATCTTCGACGACGAGCCAGGGTTTCACACAGGGCCTCCGTGACGAATATACATAGAGTGACAGTTCTTCTACACAAAATACTACCAAGTTTTCTCAGACAGTGATACCCTTAAGAAACGAAAATTTGTTGAAAGTTGGTTTGAGCAAGATTTGCAGTTTCCCCAAGCCGCGCCTATATTGTATAGGGCAGGACGACAGATGCACAAACTGCCGGGGCAGCGCCCCCCGCGTGGTGCGAGATCAAGTAAGGGAGCAGGACCATTGCCTACCTGGATGGTTGTTGAAGACGAGCCAGATATTTACGATGTGCTGCTAGCCATGTTCGAAATCTGGGGCATTGAAGGGGTCGCCTTTGTTGATGGCGGCGAAGCCTATTCGTGGATCGACGATGTGGACGCGGGCCGGGTGCGCGGTGAACTGCCCGAACTGGCGATCCTCGATATCCGCTTGCCGGAAGTCAGCGGGCCGGAAGTCGGCGCGCGGCTGCGCAAGAGCCACGTCCTGGGCGATATCGCCATCGTGCTGATCACCGCCTACCACATGCCCGCCGAGCAGGAAGCCGAGGTCATGGCGCTGTCGCAGGCCGACCTGCTGCTGTACAAGCCGCTGCCCGCCATGCCGCAACTGCGCGAGGCGATGGATAAGGTCATCGCCAAGCACAAGAGCGCGCGCACCGATGATGAGTCGGTCGCCTCGTCGGAATCGGCCTCGCCGGATGATTCCGAACGCGCACCGGGCGAATCGCGCTATCCCGCGCCGCGCACCAAGCCGAAAAGTAACGCGCCGGGCCGCGATCCGCGCCACCCAAACGAGTGAAACCAACCGCGCCGCGTTTAAGCGCGCACAGCCAGTATTCTGATTCCATTCAGGCACGATGCGTCGAGCCAGAGAGCGAGTAGCGGGCGATGCAGAATATCAATCCTTCGCGCAATATTGACCGTCGCGGACGGTATTACCTGTTTCTGGGGTTTCTGGCGTTTTTTGGCGGGGGCATTGCCGTCGCGCTCGCCATCCTGTTTTTCTACGTCCCGCTGTGGGATACGATGCTGTTCGACCTGCTGGAGATCGCGCTGCTGGCCCTGGGCGTGATCTTCGTGATGGTCGGCATCGGCACGATCATACGCGCTATACGGCTGCAAAAGGATAACCCGCTGGCCTACGCGGTCGGCGAAGGGCTGGCGCAGTTCCTCGACAACCGCTATACCTACCTGCGCAACGTCAGCAAGCGCAGCGTCGGCTACATTGACGCGGTGCTGGTCGGGCCGCCGGGCGTGTTGGTCTTCCGCATTGTGGACTATACCGGCGTGTGGAAAAACGAGCGCGATCGCTGGGTCGTGCAGACCAAAAACAGCAACCTGCGCAAAGCCAGCACCAACCCGACCCACGAATGCGTGAAAGACGTGTACGCGCTGCGAAAGTTCCTCGCCAAGAAGGACTTGCAGCGCGTGCCGGTGTACGGGATCGTGGTCTTCACGTCGCCCAACGTGCGCCTGTCCGCCGCCGACCCGGTCGTGCCGATCTGCGAGATTTCCACGTTGTACCGGATCATGGAGCGCGAATACTTGCAGGACAACCGCATCGCGCCACCCGCCGTCGCCCAGACCAGAGACGCGATCTACGACGGCTAAGGCTACGCCATGAAAATAATGACCCCATCCCCTACCCCCTCAGGGAAGGGGAACCTTGAACAATGGCTGGTAGTGAACGTCAAACGGGCGAATTATTTCTATGCGGCTACCTAATCACACACCGGTGCAGCCTGATGCAGCCTGACGATTATCCCCCCGGCGGCCTCGACGTGCATACGCCTGAGGACGACGCACACACAATCTGGTACGATGACGCGCTCGACGGCATCCACGACGACGACGGGAACATTACCGCCCAACACGAAGCCTACGGTTATGATGCGGCGGATGAATGGGCGCACCTCTACCACACACGCCCGACGCTGCTGCAAACGGTGTTCAACGCGCTGTGGTGGCGCGTGCGCCCGTTGATCTACCTCGCGGCGTTCGTGATCCCACTGCTGATCACCGGCCTGCTGCTGATCGCTGCCGGGGCGCTGACCGGTGACGACCGCGCCGGCACAGAGTCCGCCAGCGCGCCGCCCCCCACGCTGACCGCCATCCCGATCACGCCCCAGTGGCCCG
>CAZMNL010000495.1:0-2995 GCA_964567525.1 uncultured Anaerolineaceae bacterium | reverse complement strand
CAGCGGCGGCGGGTTGCTGCGCCGCTGCGTCATCCTCCATGAAGGCGTCCTGATCAGGTTCGGACAGGTTGTCGGTCAGCAGGCCGAGGTCCGGGGCGGGCAGATCGCCGGTCGTGTCGTGCGCCGGGGTCGTGAGCGTCGAACGCGGAACGGTGGACGTGCCGCCCCGCCGTGTGAGCCAGTGGACCAGCGAGGTTGTCAGGCCGGGCGGCGGCTCCAGGCCGAGCTTTTCACGGCGGCGGCGTTCAGCCCCGCGCCGGACGGTCAGCACCAACAGCACGATCCACAGAATGCCGAGCGCGCAGATAAACGCGACCAGCCCGCGCACCTGGTACAGAAAGTCGCCGATGGAGCCGTCCGACTGCGCCAGACGGAATATCACATACGAGATCAAGGGGGTCATCAGGGGGCATCTCTCGCGCAATAATGAATGTTCGATTGCCTTTTGCTTGAGTATCGCTGGATTTAGCGGGTTTGGCAAGCCGGACAAAGGTGGGTCCCGCGCTGACCGACCACGATCCGCTCGACGGGATGCCCGCAGCGCGGGCACGGTTCCCCCGCCCGCCCGTAGACGTTCAGCCCGTGCTGCGCCGACCCGCGCGATCCGTCCGGCTTGCGATACCAGTTCACCGACGCGCCCTCGCGCGCGATGCCGTCGCGCAGCACGGCGCGGATCGCGTCGTACAATTCTCGCAGGGCGTCATCGTCCAGCGCGGCGGCGGTTTGCAGCGGGTGCAGCCGCGCCCGGAACAGCGCCTCATCCGCGTAAATGTTGCCGATCCCGGCGATGACGTGCTGATCCAGCAGCAGCGGCTTGAGCTGCCGCTGCCGCGCCGCCACGCGCGCGCGGAACTCCGCGAACGTGAAGTCATCCGCCAGCGGTTCCGGGCCGCGCGCACCGAGTACCGTCTGCGGATCGTCCACCAGCCAGCAGCGCCCGAACTTACGCGCATCCGAAACACGCAGTTGGTGCGCGTTGTCGAGTTGGAACCGCGCGCGAATCCAGCGGTCGGCGTGGTCTTCGGCGTCGTCCGGCACGACGTACAGCCGCCCGGTCATGCGCAGGTGAATGGTCAGCGTGTCCGGTTGCAGCGCGATCACGATGAATTTACCGCGCCGGTCCAGGCCGCGCACGGGCTGCCCGGCGATGCGGTCGGCGAACTGCGGCGCGTCCGGCGTGGCGAACGCGCCCGGCCAGCCAACGCTCAGCCCGGTGATCGTGCGCCCATCCAGCGGCGCGCGCAGCCCGCGCACCACGGTTTCGACTTCGGGTAGTTCTGGCATGGTGGCATCGTTCCTTCACAAATAGGACTTACGCAGTTCGCGCGAGATATAGCTTTTCAGAAAACGTTCTGGAGTCGGTCTTTTCCCCTCACCCTAAATCCCTCTCCCACAAGGGGAGAGGGACTTGCAGAACACTGTCTCCCCCTCTCCAAACGAGTTGGAGAGGGGGAGTAGGTGGCAGCAAAGCCAATTCGCCAACAACATCTGATAACTGTCAACTGCGCAACTTCTAACAAATAGGCAGCCCAGCGCCTGCCGCTCAAGCAGCAGGCTATACCCCGTGAACGGGGCTAAAAAGCCGTTTGAAAGCCTTACCCCCGCGTATGCTGCGCATACATTCTCCAATCAAGTTGGAGAGGGGGAAGACGAACACGGGGTAAGTCCCCCTCTCCAGGGCGTGGAGAGGGGGATTTAGGGGGTGAGGCTGGCGCGAGCACGGCAAATTCCATGATCAGACACGCCCTGTCAGGTTTTGCCCATGTTCATTCATCCCGCGCCCGTTTCGAACGTCTCGTCGCCGCGCAGAACGCGCCGCACCTGCTCGTGCAGCGTGCTGCATTCGACGGCGGTCGGCTGCGCGACGGTCAGCAGCAGCACCGGCACGTCGCGCAGGTGATCGGCGGTGCGCAGCCGGTGCAGCAGCGCCATGCTGTTCACCTCCGCCATCAGCAGATCGAGCACCACCAGCCCCGGACGGTTATTCGCGTCATCCAGCCACGCGGCGGCGGCGCGCACGCTCTCGCACGGGACCAGCGGGAACTGTTCCGCGCTGAGTGCCGCGCACAACTGCGTGCGTTCGGCGGGGTCGTCGTCGATCACCAGCACGGGATCGCTGATCGCGGCCTGCTGCAAACGTCCCAGCACGGCCAGCAGGTCATCACGCTGAATGGGTTTGCTCAGCACCGCGCACGCGCCCAACGGCAGCACAAACAACGCGCCCGCCATGTGCGCCGCCAGCGTCACCGGCAGGGCCACGAGATCGGGATCGGATTTGAGCAGGCGCACGGCATCCCAGGCAGCGCAGCCCGGCAGCAGCAGATCGATGATCACGGCATCGGGGCGCAGTTCGTGGGCGCGCGCCACGCATACCGGCGCATCCTCCACGCACATCATGCGCGGACTCTCCGCCGCCAGCGCGCCGCCGAACAGGGTTTCCGCGCGATCTTCGCGGCTGACCACCAGCGCGCTAAACGGCGCAGGCACAGAAGCGGCAGAGTCCGCAGCGGGCGCGGCCTGCGGGTCGAAGCGGTCCAGCGCGGGCAGCGCCACAAAAAACGTGCTGCCCTGCCCCGGCTGGCTGCGCACCCAGATGCGCCCGCCGTGCAGTTCGACCAGTTTACGCGCAATCGCCAGCCCCAGGCCGGTCCGCCCCGGCTCGCGCGCCTGCCCCCCGCCGATCACCGGGAACTCGTCGAAGATCGTCGCCTGCTCTTCGGGCAGGATGCCGACGCCCGTATCGGCGACGCTCAGCAGCACCCAGTCGCCATCCTCCAGCCAGCCGATCACCGGCATCGGAAAATCGAGACTCTGCCCGTTGATAATGGTCAGGTTGCGCGCGGTGAGCGTCACGCGGCCCTGCGGCGTATACGTGATCGCGTTGCCGAGCAGCGTCAGCAAGACCTGCCGCACGCGCATTTCGTCCGCGCGCACCAGGCGCAGCGGCGCGTCAAACGCCGTCTCGACCGCCAGCGGTTTACCCGCCGCCTGCGGC
>CAZMNL010000494.1:1671-2996 GCA_964567525.1 uncultured Anaerolineaceae bacterium | reverse complement strand
ACGGGCGCGGGCCGAACGACCCGACCCCGGTCCCCGTGCTCGGCCCGGATATTTTTGATCCGCGCCAGGCGCATGTGCTCAGCCGCGTGCAGGCCGAAGCCGCCGCCGCACCCGCTGAGCCACAGGAAGCCGAGGCCGAAGAAGCGTAATATTCAAACACTACCGGCACGCCGCTAACCGCATTTACTCAGCAGCTTAAAGCTAATTGCTGATTGCTGATTGCTGATTTTTTAGGAGCTATTTTATGGCCGAACAAGCACCCGTTGCTGAAACCGTAGACCCCACCGCGGACGCCCTCACCCGGTTGCAGGCGCGTTTTGGCGAGGCCGTCCGGGCCGATGACCGCGCAGGTTACACCGGCCTGGTGGTGGACCCGGCAAAACTCGTCGAAGTCGCCGCCGCCGTCCGCGACGACCTGGGATTCCAATACCTTTCCAGCGCCACCGCCGTTGACTATCTCGGCAGGGGCGATCACCTGGAAATGGTCTATCACGTGTATAACGTCAATGGCGGCGCGGCGCTGGTGCTCAAAGCGCAGACCCCGCGCGATGTCGCCACCCTGCCCACACTGACCGGCGTCTGGCCCGGCGCGAACTTCCAGGAGCGCGAAGCCTGGGACCTGATGGGCATCAAGTTCGAGGGCCACCCCAACCTCATGCGCATTTTGATGTGGGAAGGCTTTCACGGCCACCCGCTGCGCAAGGACTGGCGCGAGCCGTACTACGAGCAGGATCAGAAACCGTTCGACAGCCGTTGGCCGGGCGGCCAGGTCTGGCGCTCGGAGCAGCACAACCCCTACGGAAAAAACGTGCAGTATCCCGCCGACTTCGACCCGGCAGTCTACGAGGATATCGCCGAAGACCAGTATTACGAGGATGCCCCGCTGGGCGTCGAGGTGCGCCACGATCTCGCCAGCGAGCGCGTCGTGGTCAGCATGGGGCCGCAGCACCCCTCCACGCATGGCGTGTTCCGCATGGTCGCCACGCTGGACGGCGAAACGATCCAGAATCTCGAACCGGTCTTCGGCTATCTGCACCGCAACCACGAGAAGATCGGCGAGCGTAACACCTTCCTGGGTAACATGCCGTTCACGGATCGCCTGGATTACGTGTGCAGCCTGCCCAACAACCACGCCTACGCGATGGCGGTTGAAAACCTGCTGGCGCTGGGCAAACGTTACGAGCCGCCGACCTACCGCGCGGAAGTGATCCGCGTGCTGATGGCCGAACTCACGCGCGTGCTCAATCACCTGTTTGCGATTGGCTTCCTGCTGCAGCGTGCTGGTGGTGAACGGTGCCGATGGACGCCGCTGGCGGGTGCCGCGT
>CAZMNL010000494.1:0-1661 GCA_964567525.1 uncultured Anaerolineaceae bacterium | reverse complement strand
TTGCGATTGGCTTCCTGCTCAACGACATGGGCGCGTACTTCACGCCGATGATGTATTCGCTCGTCGAGCGCGAACTGATCCTCGACTTCTTCGAGGCCGTGACCGGCAGCCGCATGATGTGCAACTACGCGCGCTTTGGCGGCGTGGCCTACGACCTGCCCGAAACGCTCAAGAGCACCGCCTCGCTGATGAACGACCGCGTGCGCGATTACCACACGATGAAATACCTCGAAGAACTGGTCACCGAGCGCCTGCCGCGCGGCATTGACCAGGCCGACGAACTCGTCACGCAAAACGAGATCGTAACCAACCGTTGTATCGGCGTGGGCGTGCTGACGCGCCAAGACGCCATCGCCTACAGCACGGCGGGGCCGGTGCTGCGCGCCAGCGGTGTCGCCTACGACGTGCGCCGCGCCGAACCGTACAGCATCTACCCCGATCTCGATTTCGACGTGGCCGTGCGCCATCACGGGGACGTGTTCGACCGCTACCTGGTGCGCCTGGACGAAATGCGCGAAAGTGTCAAAATCCTTAAGCAGCTTATCCCGCTGCTCAAAGAGACCCAGGGCCAGGATATCCTCGCGGGCGGCAACAAGCACACCATCAAAGCGCCGGAGGGCGAATCCTACGGGCGCGGCGAGAATCCCAAGGGCGAACTGGGCTACTACGTGGTGTCCGACGGCGGACAGAATCCCTGGCGGTATCACGTGCGTGCGCCAAGCTTCATCAACCTGACCGCCCTGGAACCGATGAGCCTGAACCACAAGATCGGCGACGTGGTGACGATCCTGGGCAGCATCGATATCGTGTTGGGTGAAGTGGATCGGTAAAGCGCAGCGGTTAGCTGTTAGCGATTAGCAATTGGCTTTCAACCTGAAAGTCACGAGAACGCGCGGTGATCGCCACCTGCCTGCCGCTGCAAGCGGCAGGCTAAAACTCGAAAGCACGGTAAACCGCGCTGGATTGGCCGGAACACAACCGATCCCGCTCATGCTACCGCATATGATCGGAGACTGCTTTTTGCTAATAGCTAACAGCTAACAGCTTAAAGCTATTTTTACAGGAGCACTCTATGTACGGACAAGGTATCGCGCGTGGCCTGATGGTCACATTAAAACACTTCATTGACAGTTACGTGGAAGATATCAAGTGGGGCTTCCGCCGCCACGTTACCGAAGAGTCCTTCGAAGAGCGCCAGGGCTTACAGACGCGCGGCATCTTCACGGTGGAATATCCCGAAGAAAAGATCGCCATGCCGGAGCGCTTCCGCTTCATCCCCTTCCTGGTCGTGCAGAACTACGACGACCCGGAGCGCCCCGGCTGGGACTGGTGTACAAGCTGCGGCATCTGCGCCAAAGTCTGCCCGCCGCAGTGCATCTGGATCGTGCGCAGCGAGGACCCGGAGACGGGTAAACCCGTGCCGGAACCGGAGAACTTCTTCATCGATATCGACATCTGCATGAACTGCGGCTACTGCGCGGAATACTGCCCGTTCGACGCGATCAAGATGGATCACGATTACGAACTGGCGAGCTACGACCGCACGACCAACCACGTCTTCGACAAAGAGAAATTGTCGAAAGAGCAGCGCTACTGGCAGAGCATCGCGCCCACCCGCGCCGAAGCCGAAGCCGAAGCACGCGGTGGCGAGGAGCACAAGA
>CAZMNL010000493.1:0-2998 GCA_964567525.1 uncultured Anaerolineaceae bacterium | reverse complement strand
GTCGGGCAGGATCACGCGCTGAACACGGTTTCCGACGCGGTGAAGACCAACCGCGCCGGTTTGGGCGATCCCAAGCGCCCGGTGGGGGTGTTCCTGTTCCTGGGGCCGAGCGGCGTCGGCAAGACCGAACTGGCGAAGGCGCTGGCCGAGTTTCTGTTCAACGACGAAGACGCCATGATCCGCCTGGATATGTCGGAGTTCCACGACGAGCACACCGTCGCGCGTCTGATCGGTGCGCCGCCCGGTTATAAGGGCATGGAACAGGGCGGACAGCTCACCGAGGCGCTGCGCCGCAGGCCGTACAGCGTGGTGCTGCTGGACGAGGTGGAGAAGGCCGCGCCGGAAGTCTTCGACATCTTCTTGCAGGTGTTCGACGAAGGCCGCCTGACCGATTCACAGGGCGCAACGGTGGACGGTCGCCATGCCTGCTGGATCATGACCAGCAACATCGGCACGGGTGACGTGGGTAAGGGGTTGGGTTTTACCGCCGCGCCGGACCAACTGCCCGACTACGACTTCCACCTGAAAAAACACTTCCGCCCGGAGTTTCTCAACCGGCTGGACGAGGTGGTGGTCTTCAACCCGCTGACTGAAGCGGCGCTGGACCAGATTCTCGACCTGCAAATGCAGGAAGTCACCGAGCGGCTGACCGCGCAAAAGCTGACGATCAAGCTGATGCCGGACGCGCGCGCCATGCTGCTGCGCGAGGGCTACGATCCGGGCCTGGGCGCGCGCCCGCTGCGCCGCGCGATCCAGCGTTTTCTGACGCGCCCGCTGAGCACCGCCATCCTGGAAGAACGTTTCCATGCCGGAGACGTGATCCACGTCGTTTTGCAGGCGGGCGAGCTGGTGCTGCGCAAAGTGTCCGATATTTCTGACGTGGAGCCGTCCGAATCCGGTGCGGACAATACCGGCGAGTCCGGTTCCGCGCCGTCAAAAACAGTCAGCCGCGCGGAGTGATAAGCGTGCCTAACACGGCGACCGGCGCGCGTTGGTGGCTGCCGGTCGCTGCTGGTTGTACACACCCGGTACATGCCTTATGACGCCTAACGACTTTCCCCCCGTTCCCCAGACCGGAATCCAGCCGCTTGATCTGCCCGAAGACCAGGCCCAACGCCTGCTCAACCGGCGGCGCAAAGCGGACCAGTTCGATCCCTTCGCCACCGATCCCGACGACGATATCCGGCGCTTGGGACGGCTGGCGCTGCGCCGCGACATGCCGCACCCGAACGATTATCTCGCGCTGGCCGACCTGTGCGCGCGGCGCTCGCTGATGGCGGAGGATCACCGTATCCTGGTGTATTATGTCGGCAAGGTGCTGTATGCCTTGCGCCGCACCGAAGAGATCGCCGGGTCGGATAACCCCGCCTATGAGATCGCGCAGGACGCCTTCGAGGACTATGTGCGCTGGCTGGTGAGCGTGACGCGCGCCGCGCCCACGCGCCGCAACATCGCCGTGACGCTGTGGGCGGTGGCGGAGACGCACGAAGACGGGCGCTTTATCGACGGCCTGATCGACGAGTCGCGCGTGCTGGCGTTGTGGTATGTCTCCCCGCCGCAAAGCGAGGAATTTACCCCGGTCCCAGATCGCACGCCGACGCCCGAACCGAACGACATCACCGAAATCTACCCCGACGAGATTCCGACGCACGACGACGAAGGCACTGACATACGCTCGCAGGTACTCTCGATGGAACACCCGGTCGAGTTCAGCGCCACGCGCTCCGACCAGTCCGACGTGTTCCACATCGAACTGGAAGCCACATACCACGAGCCACACGCGCCTGGTCCGAGGCGCAGGCGTGAGTTGGCCCCGCGCGCTGATACGGATGCCCCCCAGCGGCACGCCAACAACGCTGACTTCGACTACGGCGACCGCATCGACGGGCGCTACGAGGTGGCACAGGTCTTACGCGGGGGGATGGGCGTCGTATACCTGTGTTACGACCACGAAGCCCGCGAACCGGTCGCGCTGAAGACCTTCCAGGGGGGGGTTCTGATCAACGAACGCGCCGTCGCGCGCTTCACCTACGAGGCGAAAACCTGGATCGACCTGGAAAAGCATCCCAACATCGTGCAGGCGCGGCGCGTGCAGAAATTCGCCGGTCGCCCGCACATCGTGCTCGAACATATCTCCGGGCCGGAGGGCATGGGGCCGGACCTGCGAAGCTGGATTCGCTACCACCGCATCGACCTGGAAACCGCGCTGCGTTTCGCGCTGCAAATTGCGCTCGGTTTGCGCCACGCCAACCGGCTCGTACCGGGGCTGGTTCACCGCGACGTGAAACCGGCCAATATCCTGGTGCGGCACGACGGCATCGCCAAAGTGACCGATTTTGGGTTGGTACGCCTGTTTGAGAGCGACAACGGGCCGCTGGTCGAGGATGAAATGCCCCACGCGCACAGCGGCCTGACGCGCGTGGGGGCGCTGCTCGGCACGCCGCCGTATATGTCGCCGGAACAGTGCCGCGCCGAAGATACCGATCCGCGCAGCGATATCTATGCGTTTGGCTGCGTGCTGTACGAGATGCTGACGCGCCGCACCGTGTTCGAGGCCAAGCTGATGACCGAATGGGTTCACGCACACCTGAACCTGGCCCCAGCTTTTCCGGATACGGCGCTGCGTGTGCCGCTGCGTGTGCAGGAACTCACGCTGGCGTGTCTCGCCAAAGACCCCGCCAACCGCCCGCAGTCCTGGGATGAAGTCGTCGAGCACCTCATGGGCCTGTACGAGAGCATCATCGGGCATCCACCGGATGTCGAGCCGGAAGGCCCCGCGCTGCAAGTGCGCGAACTGATGGACAAGGGCTACAGCCTGACCGAACTCGGTTACGCCGAGGAAGCGCTGGACGCCTATAACCGCCACCTTGTGAGCTACCTGCGCACCTACGAGCGGATGGGCCTTCAGGCGATCCCCATGCGTGCCGATTCCGGCCCCATCGGCGGCGACGACACCCATGAATTTCTGGTTCTCGCAGAGACCGGCGAGTCCGAGGTG
>CAZMNL010000492.1:0-3001 GCA_964567525.1 uncultured Anaerolineaceae bacterium | reverse complement strand
CTTTGCGGTCCAGCAGACCTATAGCCTGGCGATTTGATCGCCAGGCGAAGGGCGATTATCGCTTTGTATTGTGTGTGGCGCGTGCGGTCATCGTGCCCCGCCGGGGCCTGCAAGACCCCGGCTATAAATCGCAAGCACGGTAAACCGCGCTACGTCCGAGGCGTTGCGCACTCAGACCCGCTTTGAGCGGGGCTTTCGAATTATAGACCGGTGCTTTAGCGCCGGGCGAGCGGCGATCACCACTTAAGCCCCGCCCGACGGGTTCACCGTCGGGCTACATGTCGGCCACCCCGTAAACGGGGCTAACCGCGCGATCAGCGGGCCGCTTTGCGGTCCAGCAGACCTATAGCCTGGCGATCAAATCGCCAGGCGAAGGGCGATCACCGTTTAACTTGATACCTATGGGGCGTATCGCATACGCCCCTTTTGTGTTGTGGGTAGCGCGTGCGGTCATCGCGCCCTGCCGGGGTCAAAAATCAAAAAATTTCGATTCGCGCTGCGCGCGACCTCACCTTCGGCGAGGGGGGCTGGCGCTACGCGCCTGCTTCGCGCCTTCGGCGCGCGCGCACCGCCCCTTCAGTGATCAGTTGTTCTATAGAGAAGGGGGACGCAAAACCCGAAAACCGTCGTAGTAGAGGCGATCACGTGGAAGGGGGTCGTCGCGATACGCCGCCCGCGCGAAGTCACGAAGGTCGTACCACGCGCCGCCCCGCAACACCCGACGGGCGTCACCGCCCAGGCCGGTGTTTTCCGGATTCTCGTACTCGTTCAGGCACCACTCCCACACATTGCCCGCCATATCCATCACGCCAAACGGTGACGCGCCGTCAGGGTAGCGGTCTACGTCGGTGGTTTGGCCGATGCCGCTTTCTTTTGTGTTGCACTTGTTCGCATCAAACGGGCCATCCCAGGGATACTCGCGCGCCGTGTTGCCCTGCGCGGCCCACTGCCACTGCTGCTCGGTCGGCAGCGTCACGTGTTCCCCAATCATGTAAGCGAGCCAGCGACAAAACGCGACGGCCTCGTACCATGACACATTTTCGCGCGGACGTTTGTCACCGGTGAACGCGCCGGGGGCCGCCTGGGGATTTTCCGCGCGCCATGCCTGCGCTTCGGGCGAGTAGGCCCACCAGACCGGATCAGCATATCCAAACGGGTGATTGATAAAGGCTGCATATTGCGCGTTGGTCACGGGATATTTACTGATTTGAAAAGCCGGTACAGAATAAGTCTGCCCTTCGATCACGACCTGTCCCGCCGGAATCTCGCACCATTCCAGCAGCGGTAACTTTACGGGCCATGCCGCCGGGACCAGTCGGGCCGGGTCGCCATAGGTGGGATAGGTCTGCCGAAAATCGCGCAAGAGCGTTTCCGCCGCCCTGATGCGCTTGCGCTGCACGGCGATCACGATCTGCTGGTAAACCGGTTCGCCCGGTGCGTTCTCCTTGCACGCCTGGATCACGGCCTGGGCATCCGCATTTTTGTTGTCCAACTTCACCATATCCTGCCCGATCTGTTCGGCCTGCTGCCAGCGGCCCGCGCGCATGGCAGTGTGCGCGCGTTCCAGCATCCGCGCCAGCCGTATTGGTTTCAAACGTACTATTTCACGATCAACAAACGCCTGCGCCTGCCCGCGCATGTAATCGGGATCGATATCGATCACCTGCCGGTAGAGGAACATGGCCTGTTCGGGATCGTCGTCGGCGACTTCCGCCGCCGTGAAGAACAACTCGGAGAGGTCCCCGCGCGGGAAGACGACCGGCTCCCGTTCCTGCGGTTCGTCGTTGGTTTCGGCGGGTTCGCTGCGCGTGGTCAGCGCGGGCACGGGTTCGGCGCGCAGTGGGGCGGTCGGCAAACTCAGTGCCGTCGCCAGTTTGATCACGGCCTCCCCGACGCGCCCGTCCAGGTTCCAGCGCGTGAAATCGATCTGTTCCAGGTTCGCCAGGAAAAACATGCTGACGATACTGGACGTTTCCAGCAGCACGGGCACAATCGGCTTGCGGTTGGTGAAGGCCCAGGCGACTTCGGCCTGCACCCAGGGCGAATCGACCGAGCGCGGGCTGAGCAGCAGCACCAGGTAGTCGCTGCGGGCGATCTCACCGCCCAGACGCTCGATGAAGTTTTCGCCGCCGACGAGTTTTTGATAGTCGATGAACACCTCCGCGCCCCGGTTGCGCAGTTGGGCGGCGATGTATTCGGCGATGGTTTTGTCGCGGCGCGAGTAGCTGATAAAAATACGTGGCATGGTACACATCCTGATCGGTGATGAGGCCGTTTCACGCGCCTAGTATAGGCTGTTACGCCGCTGCGTTCAAGCCAGTTCCTCCCCCGATTCAGCGCAGACTCCCGGATCATTGTAGAATGGCGGGATACAGGTGTTTAAAATTTCACGTTTTGGGCAAAGGACTTGATAACCATGACCGCACACGAAACCTGGGACGGCGCAGGCCGTGAATTCATGCAGCGCACCCGCTACCAGCACGGGACCGAGTCGGCGCAGTCACGCGGCGAGCCGCAGCCGCCGCTGGAACTGCCGGTCCCGCCCGGCGCGGCGCTGATCGATCTACCGGACCCGGCAGAACTCGCGCTCGACCCGCTGGACCTGCACGACCTGATCACCGCGCGGCGCACGTACCGCAACTACACCGACGAGCCGCTGTCCACCTACGAACTCAGCTACCTGCTGTGGGCCACGCAGGGCGTCAAGTCCTACCGCGACACCTACGCCACGCTGCGTACCGTGCCCTCGGCGGGCGCGCGCCACGCCTTCGAAACCTACCTGCTGATCAACACCGTCAACGACCTGACGCCGGGCGTGTACCGCTTTATCGCGGGCGAGCACAAGCTGCTGCACCTGCCTGAACTCGGCGACTCGCTGACTCCGCGCGTCACACGCGCGTGCATGAACCAGGAACAGGTCACGCGCAGCGCTGTGACGTTCTTCTGGGTGGCGATCACCGAGCGGATGTACTGGCGCTATGGCGAGCGCGGCTACCGCTAC